>JAZUFV010000092.1:0-1616 GCA_045640845.1 Lachnospiraceae bacterium | reverse complement strand
TACAGGCCCATACAGAATGGATGGCCTGATCTCATTTATAGGTTATATGTCTTATGGAGATTCAAATGCGGATACATTTAACCTGGCAAAGGCTATTTTGCCACGTGTTAAAAACACACCGGTAATAGCAGGAGTAGGCGTCAGTGATCCGTACAGAATCCCTGAAAGAACCGTAGATGAATTCATGGCTTTGGGATATTCGGGAATAACAACAGTTCCATGTAATGGGTCTTATGAACATGGCAGATTCAGACAGATAATTGACAGCCTGGATATTGGTGTTCCAAGAGAGGCGCAGGTCATCAGATATTGCAGGGATAATGATATTTTCACTATTGAATATGCATTTACTGAAGATGAAATCAGGATGATGTGTCAGGCTGGAGTTGACGTTATTGCAATTCATACCGGTGGAACAACAGGCGGACATGCCAAGCAGGGCTTCAAGCGAGATATTGAGGAGGCTTGTGCTTTTTCTCAGAGAATGTATGAAATTGCAAAGTCGGAAAATCCGGAAGTCATTGTAATCAATCATGGAAGTGTGTTTACAAATCCGCAGAACTGCGCGATATGCTATCAGCTGACAGATCTTGATGGAAATGTTGGTGCTTCAAGCGTTGAACGAATTCCTGTAGAGGAAGAGATCATAAAAGTTGTTAAGCAGTTTAAGTCATTGAAATTACGATAATTTACATGGAGAGAAAATGATGGATATGACAAAGCATGATGAAATACTTGGTTCCTTCAGAGAAAAAATTGCTGCAGGAAATGCGATGTTAGGCTTTGGTGCAGGCTGCGGAATGACTGCCAAGGCAGCAGAAAAGGGCGGCGCAGACTTTATCAGCATTTATGGAGCAGCATTTTCCAGAATAGATGGAGTGCCTTCATTTCTGGCCTGGCTGCCTTATGAAAACTGTAATGAGCAGATGCGGATAAATGCACCGAAAATTCTGCCGTTAATAAAAAATACTCCTGTAATTGCGGGGCTTGGAGCCCATGATCCAAGAATAAATCTGGAAAAGCTTGTTGAAGAATTTGCCGAAATGGGATTTAACGGAGTAAGCAATGAACCGTTTTGCAGTACATATGGCAGGGAATTTGCTGACATGCTAAAGCAGGCCGGAATTGGTTTTAACAGAGAAATTGAGCTGTTAAGCTGCGCAAAAAAACAGGGAATGATAACCTTGGGCTGGGCAGCTGACATGGACGATGTTAAAGCACTGGTTGAAATAGGAACAGACATCATTGGTTTGCTGGCAGGAGGAACAAGACTGCCGGATGAAGATGAAGAGTCTTATGTGAAGAGAATGATAGGGCAGGTTGCTGAGGAAAATGCTTATGTTAAGAGTGTCAGCAAAGAGACCATTACTCTGGTTCACGGAGGTCCTGTAAATAATGTTGAAATGTCACGAAGAGCTATTGCTGAGAGTGGAGTTGACGGAGTAGCAACCGGTTCGGGTGGTGAGAGAATTCCTTCGGAAAAGGTTATTCAGACAATTTGCAGAGAGTATAAGAATATTACATTATAATTAGATCATTGATATGTGCAAGGCCGGTCCTTATTGGATCGGCCTTTTTGCGTCTTACCCAGGTTAATATACTATTGACATATACCC
>JAZUFV010000091.1:0-10546 GCA_045640845.1 Lachnospiraceae bacterium | reverse complement strand
CATTAAAGCGGTACGCGAGCTGGGTTCAGAACGTCGTGAGACAGTTCGGTCCCTATCCGGCGTGGGCGTAGGATATTTGAGAGGAGCTGCCCTTAGTACGAGAGGACCGGGGTGGACTGACCTCTGGTGCAGCTGTTGTACCACCAGGTGCATGGCAGCGTAGCCAAGTCGGGACGGGATAAACGCTGAAGGCATCTAAGCGTGAAGCCCCCCTCAAGATGAGATATCCCATCCGTAAGGAGTAAGACCCCTTGAAGACGACAAGGTTGATAGGACAGAGGTGGAAGTGCAGCAATGCATGCAGCTGACTGTTACTAATAGGTCGAGGAGTTGACCAACAGGCCGTCAAAGACCGATCTGGTGACGTGTAAGGAAAGTATTTGGTTTCATGTGTGGTTTTGAGGGTTCAAGCCTCAAGATGGCCCAGTGGCTCAGTTGGTTAGAGCGTCGCCCTGTCACGGCGAAGGTCGTCGGTTCGAGTCCGATCTGGGTCGTTTCTTAAGGGGTGTTAGCTCAGCTGGGAGAGCACCTGCCTTACAAGCAGGGGGTCATAGGTTCGAGCCCTATACGCCCCATTTGATTTATAAATATTTAGGGGAGATTCCCGAGTGGCCAAAGGGGGCAGACTGTAAATCTGTTAGCAACGCTTTCGATGGTTCGAATCCATCTCTCCCCACTATATGAGCTGGTACGTGCCGGCAAGCGGCTGTGTCCAGCTTATATTTAAAATGACGCGGGGTAGAGCAGTTCGGAAGCTCGTCGGGCTCATAACCCGGAGGTCGTAGGTTCAAATCCTACCCCCGCTACTAAGCTTTTGGCTCATGCACATTGTTAATTTAATAGATGCTTTGTTGAATCGCCCACTCGTACAGCTAACGCTGTACTCGTGCCCGTTTGATTCATATGCATGAACCGCCCACTTACAGCCTACGGCTGTCGCGTGACCGTTTGCCTCACATGGTGAGTCAAACGCATACGCATCCAAGATAAAAAATGCAAGCAAGCTTGATTTTTTATCTCGTATCCGTATCGCGGTTCACCGCGTTCGGCTATTCGCCCAGGTAGCTCAGTTGGTAGAGCAGAGGACTGAAAATCCTCGTGTCACTGGTTCGATTCCGGTCCTGGGCATGAAAGATCTGATCTTTTGATCAGGTCTTTTTTCTTGCCCATCAAGCTGAAAATATGTCTGATAAACATGTTATTTTGTGATAAAATATCCCAAGTATGAAAAAAAGTAACTCAAATAAAATTTTAAAGATGGTGCTGGCAGCGTTCTTTCTGGCATTGGCACTGATTCTGCCGTTTATTTCAGGTCAGGTTCAGCAGCTTGGAAATGCCCTCTGCCCGATGCACTTTCCGGTACTTCTCTGCGGATTTTTCTGCGGACCATGGTATGGCCTGGCTGTGGGCTTAGTAGCGCCGCTTCTGAGGTTTGTCATGTTCGGAATGCCGCCTATCATGCCTGTTGGTGTGGCAATGTGTATTGAACTTGCAGCATACGGTGCTGTTTCCGGCCTGCTTTACAGGGTTTTACCGAGGAAAAAGATTTTTATCTATGTTTCCCTTATTGCGGCCATGATCATCGGCCGGATCCTTTGGGGAGCCGTGCGTACCATACTTTACGGCCTGGGGCAGAGTGAATTCGGCTGGGCAGCATTCATAGCCGGGGCGTTTACAACTGCAATCCCCGGAATTATCATCCAGCTGATATTGATACCTGTTCTGGTCATTGTACTTACCAGAGCTTTTCCTGAATTAAGCGACTGATGAACAGCAGCCAGCTGCTTTATTCCTCGGTTTAATTTGAAAATATAACATTGAAAATGCCGCTCTGATGGGCGAAAATGTTCTTATTAAATCTATTAAAGGAAAAAACTATGAAAGCTTTTGAAATTGTGATCATACCGGACCCGACTCTTATCCAGGTGGCACAGGGTGCTGTGGAGCAGTATGCTGCAGGTTTTTTTGATGATAAGAAGGATATAAAGAGAATAAGCCTGGCACTGGAAGAGGCCATAAGCAATGTTTTAACTTTCAGCATGAGTGAGACCCTGAAAGAGCTCCGCATTTCGTGTGAAGCCCGTGATGGTCAGTTTATCGTGGAAGTTCACGACGAAGGACTTCCGGGAGATTTCGGCGATACTCTTAAAGGAGATGAACTGATAGGTGTTCAGCTGATGGGCAAAGTCCTGGATATTTTCAAGGTCGAAAATAGGGGAACCGGCGGAAGAGTACAGAAAATGGTGAAGTACTATTCCAGGAGCAATGAGCTTGTAGCACAGCCTATTCAGCAGGACGAAACTCCGGTCGAGAACGCGGTTATCACGGTAAGGGGCTCGGAAGAGAAAGACATGCTTGAAATCTGCAGGCGTCTTTACGGAGAGTATGGCCTTACCTATTTGCATGACGATATTTACTATCCGGAAAAATTCTATGCAGAGGTCAAAAGCGACGCAATTCATTCCATCGTAGCTGTTGATGAGAACGGAAACATAGCCGGACATCACGCATCATTTGAGTGGGAGGATGTACCGGGAATCTGGGAAAGCGGCATGGCTGTTGTTAATCCGCGCTACAGGGGATACGGCATTTTCGGAAAAATGATGGATGTTACCCGTGATTACGTCATCAATCAGAGAAAGGCCCGGGTATTCATAAGCTGTGCGATTACCCTGCATACGGCGACTCAGAGACTGCGTCTGAAACTGGGCGATTCACCTTGCGGCTTTCTTTTAAATACAGCCGCAGATGATGTCGGCAGGATGAATACATTTGAAAGTAAGCAGGAAAGGACTTCACTTGCGCTTGCTGCATCAATTCTTGATAAAACACCAAAGACGCTGCATGTGCATGAAGATCTTGTACATATCCTCCAGCCTTTTTATGAGGCACAGCAGACAGAGCGAACATATATCACTGACAGGCTTGAGCCGGATGAAGAAGAAACAATAGCATCCACATTCAGTAACGCCCGCACGCGAAGCGGCAGGATAGTGCTTAAGAATGTGGGAAAAGACTATGAAAAAGCCATTCAGACGGAGCAGTTTTCACTTAAGAAACAGAATGTGGAACAGATTGAGCTTTTCCTTCCTATGGAGGCGACCGGCTCAGTTACGGCATACAGACTGGCAAAGAGACTGGGATTTTTCTTTATGGGGATCATTCCGTGCTCTGATTACGGCGATATGATGGTAATGGGCAAGATGCTGGTGCATCTGGTAGATTATGAGAGCATCGTCACAATGGAGCCATTCACAACCTTTAAAGAGGAAGTCAGGAAGCTGGATCCTGATCAGAAAGGCAAACAATAGATTTTTGGAATTCGCGGATGAGGACTTCCGATATGGCATCCGCAAAGGCATCCTGATCGGACTGGATCTTTGAAAGATCGGAAGTGTCAGTCACATAGCCAAGCTCAAGTGTGTATGTTTCAGGGGCAGTATTGCTTTTGCAGTACGGATTGGAAGGCTCTGAAGGGTTTCTGTCATCGGTGAAGGCGCCCGTCACAATGCCGCCGGTTTCCCTTATCATATAGTTGTAGCAGGAATTAAGCGTCGGCTCATACGGCTTCAGCCCCTTTTCCTTATTTTCGGCAATAGTATCATCAATATCTGCCTGGGTAAAATTGCGGGCAAATACGCTGTCGCCCACCGTGTTTGATGCCAGCGACGCGTTCTGCAGGCCGGTTTTTGAGGTTATGGCTGCGGCCAGTTCCAGAGCAAAAGAATAGTCATTCCCCACGGCGCTGTATATCTCAAGACCTTTTTCACGCCCGCTGTTCAGATGCAGGGAGAGCACATATTTGGCGCTGCTCTTACACGATCTGGCAATTCGGCCGTCATTCCCGTAAATATCAATATATTCATCCTGACCGTGTGTCATTCCCACCTTCATTCCGGCGGCTTCCAGCTTTGCCTTTACTTTGGCGGCAATGGAATACACAGTCTTGCTTTCGGTGGAATTGTTCCCCACGGCAATGCCGGTATCATAACCTCCATGCCCCGGGTCAAGCATCACATCAAAGATTTCCTGGTCAAGATCAGGTGCAGCGATGAGGCTCATGGTGTTGTAGAATGTCTCACTTCCCACTGTCACCACATTCCTTGCATTGCTCATTGAATGATATACCGTCTCCGGATAATCAGATGCGTTTTTTATCGGATAGTAAAGAAAATGCAGCTCCGGCTCCACAATGTTGCCTTCGGCATCGGTTTCGGTCTCATCTTCATCAAAAGCCTCAGTCTCATCCGGCTTTTTCTTCTTAATATAAAACGCGGTCTCTTCTTCAGTTTCCTCTTCATCAAAGATGCCGCCAATGGAATCGGTCAGTGAAACTTTTGCGGGTTCACTGACTGCTTCGGTTTCAGACTCCTTCAGGGGCTTTGGCGATGATACCCTGATGAACATGGCGTACTCACCCTTCGGAATGGTATCGGGAAGAATGCCGCGGTTCAGTTTATCTGAAAGGGAAAATTCGCTGCCTTCCGTTACGATAGGGTATTCAATGAAATTTCCTTCATAGTCATAGAGCACCAGTTTCATGCCGATGTCTTCAAACTCCTGGGTTTCTGCCGGCAGAGTTCCCTTCATGTTCAGATGCGTGCCGTAGGTATAGATTTCATTTACCTGGGCCGACGATGCCTCGGGATGCAGAATTTTTGCTGCCTCAGCCGCCTCAAGAGCCTCCTGTGCCTTACGTTTGTTGTCGTTAATGACGAGGACAATTATCACTGCCAGGACAACCAGAATGGCAAAAATAATACCGGCAAGCTTCAGTTTCGGCTTGCTCTTTTCCTGTTTTTCTTTTTTTTCACGTTGGAGCAGGCGTGCATCCTCGTACTTTTCGTGGTATGCGCGCGCTCCGCGCTTTGTCCCTTTGTTCAATTTATTGCCTCTGCCGCAAAGAATGCAGAAAGCTTTGCGCCAACTGCATTCGTTTTAAAACTACATATTTTCTGCCTGTGAAACTGCACCGGCCGATGAAGCCGAAAGCTGATCCATTGCCGCTTTGATGGCAGCCACCTGCTCAGCTGATGTCTTATCCGGCCTGTTTTTCATGAGGAGCTTTCTCAGGTTTGCAATATCATACTGGATCAGCTTCTTCTCATTCTTATCCATTGTTTTTCCGAGCTTGCGGATTGCCTGCTCGGCCCTTATGATCAGGGCGTTTGCCTCATTATTGATGTTTACTGCATCGCGGCGCACGCCGTCTTCGCTTGCATAGTTCTCCGCGTCACGGATTGCCTGCTGGATATCGGCTTCGCTCATCTTTCCGTTCTCGGTGATGGTGATGCTCTGTTCCCGGCCGGTGCCAAGGTCTTTTGCCGATACCTTCAGGATACCGTTTGTATCTATGTCGAATGTGACCTCTATCTGCGGAACGCCGGCCATGGCTCTCTGGATTCCGTTGAGCCTGAAGCGGCCGATAGTCTTGTTGTCTCTTGCCATAGGGCGCTCGCCCTGAAGAACGTGGATGTCAACGCTTGTCTGGAAGGCAGCTGCTGTTGTGAATATCTGGGAATAGTGGACAGGAAGGGTTGAGTTTCTCTCAACCAGTCTGGTTGCAACTCCGCCCAGGGTCTCAATTGAGAGTGAGAGCGGGGTAACGTCCAGAAGAAGAAGTCCGCCCGATGCACCTGCAACAACGAGCGATCCGCCTGACAGGGTATCGCCCTGAATGGCTGCGCCCTGAGCAACGCATTCATCCGGATTTATGTTCTGGGACGGATTAAGTCCCGTGATTTTCTTTACTTTTTCCTGAACTGCAGGAATTCGCGTGGAACCGCCGACCAAAAGGACCTTGCTTAGCTCTGATGCAGCAATGCCGGCATCCATAAGCGCGTTCTGCACCGGAATCTCGGTCCTGTCCACAAGCTCTTTGGTAAGCTGCTCAAAACGCTCGCGGCTCAGCCTGTATTCAGGGCTTATAGGTTCGCCCTTTCTGGTTGTGAGATACGGAAGGATGATGTTGGCACTGGTTGATGCAGAAAGCTCTTTCTTTGCAGTTTCAGCTGCTTCGCGGATCCTCATCATAGCTGAGAAATCTTTTTTGACATCAACGCCGAAGTCTCTCTGGATGGCTCCTGCAATATGGTTTGCGATCACTTCATCAAAGTCATCTCCGCCAAGGTGGTTATCGCCGTTTGTGGCAAGCACTTCAATGACGCCCTCGCCGATTTCGATAATAGATACGTCAAACGTGCCGCCGCCAAGGTCATAGACCATTATCTTCTGCGGCTCGCCGTGGTTAAGACCGTAAGCAAGCGCAGCTGATGTAGGCTCGTTGATGATACGCTTAACGTTGAGACCTGCAATCCGTCCGGCGTCTTTTGTTGCCTGACGCTGGATGTCGTTAAAGTATGCAGGAACTGTGATGACGGCATCGGTAACCGTTTCGCCCAGATACTTTTCAGCCTGCTCCTTAAGGTTCCTCAGGATCATTGAGCTGATTTCCTGGGCGGAGTAATTTTTGCCGTCAATTCTTATTTTCCAATCGGTTCCCATCTGTCGTTTTACCGAAAATACGGTTCTTTCGGCGTTGACAGCCGCCTGGCGTCTTGCAGCATCTCCCACGATACGCTCGCCGTTCTTGCTGAATGCAACAACGCTCGGCGTGGTGAGGCCGCCTTTTTCATTCGGTATGATCACCGCATTTCCGCCCTCAATGACGGCAACGCAGCTGTTGGTTGTTCCAAGGTCAATTCCGATTGTTTTACTCATGTCTGTCTCCTGAATTTTTATGTGTCTTACCAGAAAAAGTACCCGTAATACGGACTGTAGCCATTATTCTGGTTTTGGTTCTGCTGGTTTTGTTCTTCATAATAATAGCTGTTCTGCCTGAAGCATCCGCGTCCGAAGCATCCGTTGCAGCCGAAGCATCCAAAGCAGCTTCCGCCCCAAAGGAAGAACTGGAACAGAATGAAAAGGATCAGCGGCAGCAGAAACCTGATGAACAGCGGCCGGGATGAGCTTCTGCCGGCTGATGAGCTGTAATATGAGGACTGGCTGTTGGAGCTTTCCTCCTGCATGAACCGGCTGAGCAGCTGTTTGTAAGTCTGGTTGTTCGGCGCCATATCGCTGGCCTTACGCATGTAATCGGTTGCGTGGGTCAGATCATCTGCACCGTAATATGCGAGGGCACACAGATAATACCAGCGTGCATTTCGCCCGCTGCTGGTGATGCCTGCAAGAATCTGGAGGGCATTTCTGTACTGCCCTGAATTTATATAACGAATTGCTGCCTGAATCTCGGCGCTGTCGCCGGCCTGAGCCTGCGGATTGATGCTTGCCCTCTGTCCGCCAAACTGGTTGCCGAAGAAATTATAAAAGCCAAAGTTGCCGCTCCAGCCGTAAGGTCCGCCGTAGCCGCTGCTTTCATAACCGTCGTCATAACCGGATGAGTTGTTTCCGTAGCCGGAGCTGCTGTAACCGCTGCTTCCGTAGCCGGAATTTCCGTAACCTGAAGAGCTCTGACTGTAGCCAGAACTGCCGTAGCCTGAAGAACTCTGACCATATCCTGAGGACGCGTTCTGATGCGCGTTTGCATATTTGTCAGGATTAGTCAGCATATCATAGGCTTCGTTGATCTCGTTCATCTTCCTGTTTGCATCCGGATCATTAGGATGCATGTCAGGGTGATACTTACGGGCCATCTGGCGGTATGCTTTTTTTATTTCCTCGGGACTGGCATCTCTGGAAACCCCAAGAACTTTGTAAGGATCATTTACCATGTATAACTCTCAAAAACAGATCAGGTGGTCTTTATGAAAGACTGATTGCATTTAGGACAGGTGATCTGGATCCTGCCTCTGCCCTTCGGGACACGGATAGTCTGTCCGCAGCGGGGGCATTTATAGAATCTGTGGGTTTTTCTTTCGGTCCATCTGCGTTTCTGCAGCTTGAAAAACCCCACAATTTTACTCTTTATATTAACATAGAAGTCACGCTCTTTGGACCTTGCAGTATAGTTTTTCGAAAAAGATCTGAAAATATTGAAAATCAGAGCTGCAAGACCCGGGATATAAAAGAATCCCAGCCAGCCGACCAGCCGGCTGAAGCACGAAACCAGAAAACATATGAGGGCAAAAAACCACAGGAAACGGCCCAGCTCATCGTTTCCGTAGCGGCCCTGCATTGACTGCGCAAGTCTGTATTTAAGATTCGAGAAAAAATTACGCATTATTAGTCCTTCTTTTCAGCATTTTTAATACCATACCATACTTTATGCCGTGTTGGGTGAAATCTGTGTGAAAACACTTTCTACACGATCCATCGCAGTTTTTGGTGCAGGGAACTTACGATTGGCGGGTGCCAAATGTACCCGCCAATCGAAAAAAGTGTGCACCAAAGTAGAAATCCGTACCCGCCAACTGAATTACAATGACATTTTAGAGGGAACCGGCATCATGATTGTTGGCATTATGTAAATTGTTTTGGTATGTTTGTACAATTGTTTTGGTAATGCTGCGGTCAATTCAGTCCAAAGATAAATGATATAATTCCTCTTAATGTAAAGGGGGGATTATGCTATGGATTCGGCAAAGAAATTTGGCGAAATGATAGTTGATGCGGCAAAAACCGACCCGGACAAAGCCGCAAAACTGCTTGTAACCGGAAACAGGATTAACGTGGCAATGTCATTTGCTCCGGACCCGAAGATTTCGCCGTGCCGGCGCTACGGATCAAGAATTGTTTCAAAATCACTGGTAACAGCCTTTGCCCACCCGGAACGGACTGCGATGGTAAGCATTTTCATTCCGTGTGAGCCGCTGGCAGCAGCAGGCATCACGCCTCTGTCCGTTGAAGCCTTCTCAGGTGTCTGTGAAGGCACATACTGCGAACAGTATTTCCTTGATAAAACAAAAGAAGACGGCGAACCTGAAACCCTGTGCTCATTCCACAGGACTTTTCATGGTGCCATGAGCGCAGGTGTTCTTAAGCCGCCTTCAATGCTGATATACACAAACCTGGCCTGCGATGCAAACATGGTCGGGTTCCCTTATGTCATTGACAGGTATAAAATACCGGGATTTTTTGTGGAGGTTCCGTATGAACGCTCACAGGAGTCAGTAAAATATGTTGCAGAACAGCTTAAAGAGATGGTGACCTTCATTGAGGATACATCGGGTAAGAAAATATCCGAAGAAAAGCTGAAGCTCGCCATTGCCCGCGGCAGAAATACCAGCCGCTATTATCGTGAAAGCCTTAAGTATACGGGCCATCATGCACTTAAAGGGCCAACTGAGAGCGAGATGTACGGAGTTTATACCGGACATATCCTGATGGGTACAAAGGAGAGCGAGAAGTATTCACGTCTTACCCTGAGAGATGTTAAGAAAGCACCGGATAATGATGCCGTGAAGGTGGTGTGGATCCACATGACACCGTTCATCCTGCCTTCCATAAACAGCTTCATGGGATATTCAAAGAAACTGCGCATAACTGCAAACGATCTGGTTTATGACTGCATGTTTGAAGTTGAGGCCGAAGATCCGTATGAGGCAATGGCAACCAGAATGGTTTATTCAATTTATAACGGCGATTACAAGGGCAGGCTGGAACGCGCAATAGAGGCTGTCCGCCTTACCGAGGCAGACGGAGTGGTGCTGTTTGCCCACTGGGGCTGCAAAACATCGTTCGGCGCAGCTTCACTTTACCAGAAGGGCTTTGAAGAGGCCGGCATACCGTTTCTGATGCTGAACGGCGACGGCGGCGATCCTTCCAACTGCGCAGACGGCCAGATTGCAACAAGGCTGGGCGCATTTGTGGAGATGCTTGAGAGGAACAGAAAATGATCAGATACGTTTGCAAATATACACCGCTTGAAATTTTTGCGGGATTCCATACAGAGTGTGAACTGATTGACAGCCTGGCTGAGGACTTTGACCTGGCAGGAAGGCTTGCACACGACAATCTGTGCGGCTTCGGCAAGAGCATGCTTCAGCAGATAGTCGGATCAAAAGCAGAGGAGCTGGTGCTGACAAACTGCTGCGATACAATGCGCCGGCTGTACGATGTCATCCGAAATGAGGGTACATGCAGGTTTGCATTCCTGATGGATCTTCCGCACAGACAGAGCTGCTGCGCTGCCGAAAAGATGGCTGAGCAGTTTATGAAGCTTAAGGATGAGTATCAGGCATATTCAGGAAAAGCGTTTGACCGTGAAGCCTTTATCGACGCAATCTGCGAGGAAGATGCTCCGCAGGACGGCCCATACATAGGAATACTGGGTGTGCGCTGCGGAAGGGAACTGGAGGAGCAGATTAGAAGCATAGTACCGGGAAACATCCGCAACATGACCTGCGCAAGGAACAGGCGGATAGGACTTTCAAGGGAACAGGTTGAAGGCCTTCCGGACGATGAGCTTTTTAAAGTCTACGCCGGGGCTGTATTGGGGCAGATGCCTTGCGGAAGGATGGGCCTTATCGAAAAACGCCGTGAGATTGTTAACGACCCTAATTTAAAAGGAATAATCTACCATACCATAAAGTTCTGCGAATTTTACGAGCTGGAGTATGCTGAGGTAAAAGAGGCAGCCGGTCTGCCC
>JAZUFV010000090.1:0-3711 GCA_045640845.1 Lachnospiraceae bacterium | reverse complement strand
GAAGGCAAAAACAGAAATGTTCAATCATATGAACCCGAACGGGCACGTCATTGTGAACGGTGATGATGACAAGCTCGGCACGATCCGTGAGGTAAACGGAAAACGCCCGGAGTACTTTGGCCTTAACAAGCATTGCAATGTGTTTGCGGACCGCATCGTATCAAAAGGCTTTGACGGAAGTGAGTTTAATATTGTTGCAAGGGATAAGGGCGGAAGGCTTTCGTTCCATGTGAACCTCCCAAAGGCCGGACAGCATATGATATATAACGCACTGGCCGCAACCCAGGTGGGAATGGACCTTGGCGTTTCACTTATGCAGATAAAGAAAGGCCTTGAAAATGCCCAGAGCGTTGCCGGCAGAAACAACCTTATCCGGACCGAAAAGTTTACATTGATAGATGATTGCTACAACGCATCACCGGCATCAATGAAATCATCCATAGACCTTCTTCAGAATGCTGAAGGCCGTAAAGTGGCTATCCTTGGTGATATGTTTGAACTTGGTGCAGATTCGGAAAAATACCATTTCCAGATCGGACAGTATGCAGCTTCAACAGAGACAGAGCTGATCGTATGCATAGGAGAGAACAGCAAAAAGATGTTTACCGGGGCAAAAATGATATCAGACTACCGCGTTGAATACTGCGCAAACCTGGAAGATGCCAAGGCGCTGCTTCCGGATCTGCTGATCCCGGGAGATACCATCCTTCTTAAGGCTTCAAACAGCATGCACTTTGCGGAGCTCCTTGAGTGGATCAAAACCTTATGAAATACATCTTTGAGAAAACAGAATTAAGATCATCATATAACATCAGGAACATTTCCCCGGCAGGGGGAATGCTCTTTTTTGACATAGAGACGACCGGCCTTAAAAAAGAGACTACACAGATATATCTTATAGGCTGCGGAAGCTTTGCGGATGACGGCTGCTTTGAGATACGCCAGTGGCTGGGAGAAAGCGCGCTTGATGAAAAGGATGTGCTTGAGGCCTTCTGGGAGTTTGCGTCAGGCTTCAAAACCCTTGTGCACTTTAACGGAGACGGCTTCGACATCCCTTATGTCACATATAAGACTGAATACTACGGAATGGATTATTCATTTGATAATTTCCGCAGTGTTGACATATATAAAAAGGTCAAGCCGTGCAAAAAGTTTCTGGGGCTTCAGCGCATGGGGCAGAAGGCAATGGAGGAATTTCTTGAGATCGAAAGAAACGATGTGATGAACGGCGGCCTTCTGATACCTTATTTTTATGAGTATGAAAGAACCGGCTCGCCTGAAGCAGAGAGGCTTCTGCTGCTTCATAACAGAGATGATATTGCCGGAATGCTGCCGCTTCTTGCCGCACTTTCATATTCCGATATTTTTGAAGGCAGGTTCAGGTTTGATATCATGCAGGTCTGCATGAATATCCTGGTAATGGAATTTAAACTTGAAAATCCGGTAAAGACGCCGGTCACATACGAAAGGCCGGGCCTCATCATCTGCGCAGAAAAAGATCTTCTTCAGATAAATATAGAGATTTTCGAAGGAGAAGCAAAAATTCCTGTCAGAAACATTGAGGATTATTATTATCTTCCGCTGGAAGACCGCATCATACATAAGGATGTTGCGGAGTTTGTAGACCGGAAATACAGGAAAAAAGCCACGGCAAAGAATGCGTTCCTTAAAAAAGAGGGCCGTTTTATACCTGCATTCACGGTGTGCTGCTGCGAAGAAACAGGAACCATATCAAAAACCCTCATGATGGAAGACCCTGCAAAAAAAGCAAAGGGAAAAATCTGTCTCTGCGAATGCGTTGAGCTGAGCGAGGTTATGGATTATAAGGCTCTCCAGGCGGAAACTTTCGCGCTGAATGTCTTAAAGTCCATATAACAGTCCCGGCATTTGCCGGCTTCATAAATTTATCAAAAAGTATCTTTACATGAGAGCAGAACTATGCGATAATCTTTCTTTAGAAGATTGTCTTTTTTTTAACGAGACATCTCTCTTTTTTTAGAGAAAAGATTGTCTTTTTTTTAACAATTTATTTATCACGGAGGATAAAAATGGATTTCACTTTAAGCAAAGGGCATGAAATGGCCAGAAATCTGTTCCGCGAATTCGCCGAAACAGAAATCAAGCCTATTGCTCAGGAAATCGATGAAACAGAAAGATTTCCTTTTGAGTCAGTAGAAAAACTTGGTAAGTACGGCATGATGGGCGTTCCTATTCCTAGAGAGTACGAAGGTCAGGGATGCGACACACTTACCTATGCAATGCTCGTTGAAGAACTTTCAAGAGTCTGCGGTTCAACAGGCGTTATCGTATCAGCACACACATCTCTCTGCGCTGATCCTATCAAGAAGTTTGGTACAGATGAGCAGAAAGCAAAATATCTTCCTGATCTTGCATCAGGCCGCAAGATAGGTGCTTTCGGTCTTACAGAACCTAATGCCGGAACAGATGCATCAGGTCAGCAGACAAAGGCTGTTCTTGACGGAGACCATTATGTCCTTAACGGATCAAAGATCTTTATCACAAACGGCGGTGTTGCAGATACTTTCGTTATCTTTGCAATGACAGACAAGAGCCTTGGAAACAAGGGTATTTCAGCTTTTATCGTTGAAAAAGGCTTCCCTGGATTTTCAGTAGGAACACTTGAAAACAAGATGGGTATCCGCGCTTCTTCAACAACCGAGCTTATTTTCCAGGACTGCATAGTTCCTAAGGAAAATCTTCTCGGCCAGGAAGGCAAGGGATTTGCAACAGCAATGATCACTCTTGACGGCGGACGTATCGGTATTGCCGCACAGGCACTTGGTCTTGCTCAGGGCGCTCTTGATGCAACAATCGCTTATGTTCAGGAAAGAAAACAGTTTGGCCGTCCGCTTTCAAAATTCCAGAATACACAGTTCCAGCTTGCTGATATGTATGCAAAGGTTGAAGCAGCAAGACATCTCGTATACAAGGCAGCAATCGCCAAGGATACACAGAAAGCCTGCTCACTTGAGGCAGCAACAGCCAAGCTTTTTGCAGCTGAAACAGCAATGGAAGTTACAACCAAGGCAGTTCAGCTTCACGGCGGATACGGATACACAAGAGAATATGACGTTGAGCGCATGATGCGTGACGCCAAGATCACGGAGATCTACGAGGGAACAAGTGAAGTTCAGCGCATGGTCATTTCCGGAGCAATTCTGAAATAAGGGGGCATGTGAGAATGAAAATAGTTGTATGTTTAAAACAGGTTCCCGACACAAAGGGCGGAGTTAAGTTTAACCCTGACGGAACACTTAACAGAGCAGCAATGCTCGCAATCATGAATCCGGATGACAAGGCAGGCCTTGAGGCTGCTCTCAGACTGAAGGATGAATACGGCGCAGAAGTTACTGTTATCACCATGGGTCTTCCGAAGGCAACCGATATGCTTATGGAAGCTCTTGCAATGGGTGCAGATAAAGCCATCCTTATCACTGACCGTGTACTTGGCGGCGCTGATACATGGGCAACATCATCAACAATAGCAGCAGGCATCAGAAATCTTGAATATGACCTTATCATCTGCGGACGTCAGGCTATTGACGGAGATACCGCACAGGTTGGTCCTCAGATTTCAGAGCATCTCGGAATCCCTGTAATCTCTTATGCACAGGATATCAAGATCGACGGCGACAGCGTTATCGTTCAGAGACAGTTTGATGACCGTTATCATGTTCTTAAAGCTAAGAT
>JAZUFV010000089.1:0-7677 GCA_045640845.1 Lachnospiraceae bacterium | reverse complement strand
TTTTTGCTTACATGGATTACAATATGTTCTATTTCTTCAAGTTTATTCCCAACTTCCCTGTGTAAAACCTTTGCGCAGTCTACCGCCGCCTGGTTGACATTACAGCAAGGATGGGTCTTCAGCTGAATATGGCTGTACACGTCATCGTCCGTCGGGCATTCAAGTTCGCTGTCTAGCGGTGCAACCATCTTTGACCAGCCCTTTGCTCCGGTAAACATAGAAGGTGCATTCCGGATAAAGTCACTCATGCGGTAGTACCATGCAGCCCTTGCCAGTGCAAATCCGGTCGCTGCACATTTCATGTTTGTAACTGTTTTGGAAGCTCTGCTTTCAACCGCAAAAAGACCCCCGTTAGCAGTAACAAGGAGTGCATTCTTTATTTTTTCGGCATTGTCGCCCTTTGCCAGTCCGATAAGGAACGGCATTGTTACAGCAAGTCCCGTGACGCCATCAAGGAATGGCACCTTCTGCATCATTTTGTGCTGGAGATCAGCCCAGTAATGATACCCGAAATTTATGGCCTCAAGTATGCTTTTGCCGGTTACCTCAGGGTCGTCGGCGAAGGTAAGCAAGCCTGCTATCATGTCGGCGGTGTGTCCGCCTCTTCCGACTTCCTGACGCTGAGTATCGCAAAGATCGGCGAATCTCAGGGCATAGCCGTTGGCAAATGCTGCCATGGCTTTGCACGTTACAAACCCATGCGGAACCACCGGTCTTACCTGAGGGGCATTTTCTTCCATTATTCGCCCCATCTCTTCAAGCTCGTTATCCGGAATTGAGTGGAAGCCGCATACCATTGAAAGAACAGCATCCATCAGCAGACATTTGACGATATCATCCACGCCCTCGGCAAAATCCTCCTGCTTAACAAAAAAACCTGAATTCAGTATTTTTTCGACATCAATATCTACATTTGATTCATTAAAAACTTTTTCCATTTAAATCACCTTATTTACTTAAAAGCCTGTTCAGGGTTTCAATAATGTACTCAGAAAATTCAGCACAGCTTGCATCTTCAGGGAAAGTTGTGACAACCAGTTTTTTCTCGGTATAATTGCAGATATCCAGCACCTCATCAAGGAGAGCTGCCTTTTCAACATATCCGATATGGTTCAGCATCATACTTACAGCTCTCAGAAGACTGCTTGGATTTGCATATTCTCCCCTGCCTACTCTGATAAGTGAAATTGCCGTTCCATGGATTGCCTCAAATACTGCGTACTTCTTTCCCAGATTAGCAGCTCCGGCTGTTCCCACTCCGCCGCATACTTCGGCTGCAACATCTGAAATAATATCTCCGTAAAGGTTTGGAAGAACCAATACTTCCAGGTCCTTGGTGAAATCAGGATCCGTCATCTTTGATGCAGTGATATCAACCAGTCTTTCATCATAGGTGATTTCAGGATATTCTTCGGCAACGGCACGGCAGGCCTTGATGAAATTTCCGTCAGAGAGCTTAACTACATTGCTCTTGGTAACGGATGTCACATGTTTTCTGCCGTTTCTGCGTGCATATTCAAAAGCCGTTCTCGCAACGTACTCACTCTGCTGCCTTGTCTCCACCACAAAGTCTACAGCCAGATCATCATCCACCTGAATCCCTTTGCTTCCCCAGACATAAGCGCCCTCGATATTCTCCCTGAATATTACCCAGTCATAACCTTTTTCAGGATTTTTAACAGGTCTCAGGTTTATATTCAGATCCAGTTCACGCCTGATGGCTGCCACTGAGCTTCCAATTCCTTTAGTGGAAGTATTGTCCAACGGTCCCTTCAGGATAACATCACATGAATGCAGCGGTTCCAGGGACTCATCAGGGATGGCCTGCACAAGTCTGGCCCGGTTCTCCACTTCAAAGCCCGGTATCATCTTTAATTCAATCCTGCCGGTTTCTATTTCGTTCTTAAGCAGGATATTCACTACCCTAAGAGCGGTTTCCATTATCATGGGGCCTATTCCGTCTCCCGGAATGACGCCGACAATAATCTTTTCTTTCTTTTTGAAATCAACTTCATCACAGCCTGCTTTCATTCCTTCGATCCTTGCTTCCTGTCCGGCAACGAGTTCTGCAAATTTTTTAGCTGCAGCCTCGATATCTTCTTTTCTCATTTCGTCTCCTTTATCTCCTTTTTAACATTTTCTATTATTCCGCCACATTCGATTATGCCCATAACAAACTCCGGGAACTCCGGAAAGCCGAATGTTTTTCCATTGACTGTAATCAGACATTTTTCTGTATCAACTTTGACCATATCTCCATTTTCAATATGATCGACTGCCTCAGGACATATTAACGGCAACAGTCCTTCGTTTATAAGATTCCTGTAATGGATTCTGGCTATTCCCTTGGCTATGATGGCCTTTATTCCCTTTGCTTTCAGAGACTTTACAGCCTGTTCCCGGGCTGAGCCGCATCCCCAGTTATATCCGGCAGCTATGATTCCCTGAGAAATTTCTGCCTTTGAAAAGCTCTCATCCAGATCTTCCAGGGCATGCTCTGCCATTTCTTCTTCTGTCAGTGTTCTGTATGTATACCTTCCTGGAAAAATAAGGTCGGTACTTATGTCATCCCCATATTTATATACTTTTCCGGTAAATTCCAATTTAAGTCCTCCTTAACCAATAACCCTGCGGGGGTCTGCAACGCAACCTTCAAGAGCGCTTGCTGCCACAGTTGCCGGGCTTGCCAGTATTATTTTTGAAGTTTTGCTTCCCATACGTCCGGTGAAATTTCTGTTTGCGGAAGAAATACACACCTCATCATCACCGATAATCCCTCCGCATACACCGACGCATGGTCCGCAGCCCGGATGGTTAATAACGCAGCCCGCATCCAGGAAAATCTCTATAAGCCCTTCCTTCAGGGCATCTTTATATACTTTTACCGAAGCTGGCTGAATTATTGTCCTCACAGCAACCTGCTTTCCTTTTAAAACTGCAGCAGCTATGCGCAAATCCTCCAGCCGTCCATTTGTACATGTTCCTATAAATGCCTGGTCTATCGGTCTTCCCAGCTGACTGGTTACAACAGCCCAGTTATCCACCTTCCCCGGAAGAGCAAGTGCCGGTTCCAGATCATCCAGATCATAAAACAATTCTTTTGCATAAACTGCATCAGGGTCAGCCCATACTGCTTCATAAGGTTTTTTGGCACAGCTCTCAAGATGCCTGAATACTTTTTCATCCGGCTCACAGACCGAATTTTTCGAGCCCATCTCCACTCCCATGTTGCAGAGCGTCATTCGTTCGCCGATACTCATGTTTCTGATCGCCTCGCCATGGTATTCGACGCTCATATAATCTGCTCCTGCACTGCCTATATCTCCGATTATTTTTAATATCAGATCCTTTGCGGTGACACCCGGTCTAAAACTTCCCGTCACTGATATTTTTATAGTTTCCGGAACTCTGAACCATACTTTTCCCGTGGCCCATATGGCGGCAACTTCAGACCTTCCGAGTCCTGTTGCAAATGCTCCCACAGCTCCGTGAGTGCAGGTGTGACTGTCTGAACCCACAATTACCAGTCCCGGAGCAGCGAATCCTTCCTGACACAGTATCTGATGGCAGACACCGCCGTGCTTATTCATGTCATAGAAATTCCTGATTCCCTGTTCCCTGACAAATTTTCTTATAGCTGCGTGTGCATCGGCATAATCGCCGGTAGGATTCGGTACAGTATGATCAAGAACAATAACAATCCGTTCCGGGTCAAATACTTTGTCTACTCCTATTTTTTTAAATGTCGAACTTATCGATGCGGCATTTTCGTGGCTGAGGCAAAAATCAGGATAAACAGTAACTATATCTCCCGCCTTTACATCTCTTCCCGATGCCTTGCCCAATATTTTTTCAGCAAATGTTTTGCCCATTACATGCTCCTCTATACCATCTCATCAAATCCGCCGTTTTTAACGAACCCAACCATACCGCCGCTTGACAGAATCTTTACCATCAGTTCGGGAATCGGTGTCACTGAAAATTCCAGTCCTTTGGTGACATCTTTAAGGACATCACGGCCCAGCTCGTACTCCAGCTCGTCTCCATCATCAATCTGTGTGGTATCGCACTCGACAATAGGAATTCCGATGTTTACCGCACTCCTGTAAAAAATTCTTGAAAAACTTTTTGCTACAATGCACTTCACTCCTGAATGCTTTAATGCCACCGGAGCCTGTTCCCTGGAGGAACCGCAGCCGAAATAATCTCCTGCGACAACAAAAGCTCCCTGTTCACCGCATTTCTCATGGAAATCAGGATCCAGATCCTCCATGCAATGTGTTACCAGATCCTGTATATTCAATGTTTTTGTATATTTTCCGGCAATGATAAGATCTGTATTGATATCTTCGCCGTATTTTATTGCTTTAGCCTTCAGAACCATAGTTTATACCCTTTCTCGGATCAGTTATTACGCCGTTAAGTGCAGAGTAGGCAACTGTTTCCGGTGAAGCCAGATAGATAGACGCTTTGTTGTTGCCCATGCGGCCTTTGAAATTCCTGTTGGTACTTGAAATAACCACTTCACCGTCAGCAGGTACCCCGCCGAGCGTGCCCACACAGCATCCACATCCGGGAGTACAGATTGTAGCACCCGCATTTATCAGTTTAACAAGGGTTCCGTCTTCTGATGCTTCTTTCAGTATGGTTTCCGAGGCAGGAAGTATCATAAGCCTTACGCCGTCTTTTATATGCTTACCATCAAGGATTGCAGCTGCTGCATGAAGATCCTCCAGCCTTCCGTTGGTACAGCTTCCCAGAACAGCCTGCTGTACGGGAATTCCTTCTGCCTCTGATATGAAGCACATGTTGTCAACTGTGTGCGGCTTTGCGATAACCGGTTCTAGGCCTGAGATATCTATTTCCACCGTTTTAATGTATTCAGCATCTTCATCGGCTTTTATGGCCATATCGCTGCTGCAGGTAAATCCGCATTTGCAGCCCATCTCCACAACCATATTTGTTATAGTGAGACGCTGGTCGAAGCTGATCTTATCCAGATATTCCCCGTAAAACTCAACTGCATGATAATTTCCGCCTTTTGCAGATAGTGTTCCTATCGTATAAAGAATCACATCCTTGCTGGATATTCCTGCAGGCGGCTCACCTTTAAGAATTATTTTTATCGTTTTCGGAACTTTAAACCACAGATAACCAGTCTTCAGGACCGTGGCAACATCTGTAGCACCAAGTCCGGTTGACAGTACGCCCATTGCCCCGTAAGTACACGTATGGCTGTCTGTTCCCACCACAAGGTCACCGGGTTTTAAGCTGCCGCTTTCAACCATCAGCTGATGGCAGACACCCCTCCCGGCTTCATAGAAATTACAGTTCTGTTCATTTACGAACTCACGTATAAAAGCATGGATATTTGCCAGTTTCTCGTTTGACGGCGGAGTGCAGTGGTCAAATATGACCGATACCTTTGAAGGATCAAACACCTTATCACCATTCATCTCACGGAAAGCCCTGATAGCCAGTGGTCCATTTGCGTCATGCATCATCACATGGTCCACTTTGCAGATGACAATTTCTCCGGCTCTCGCATCCTTTCCCGAATGCGCACTTAATATTTTTTCAGCAATAGTTCTGCCTGCCATTTTATCCTCCGATTACTTCAGCATATCGGCATTTACGCAATGCGGTGCCGAAAGCTTTTTTCCTGCGCTAACATCAGAAATATGTTCAGCTATGCATTTTGCCATATGAACACTGTTATCAGCTGTGTTTCCGCCCAGATGTGCCGTAAGAACCACATTCTCCATTCCCGCAAATGACAGTTCTTTCATGGTTTCCTCTTCTATGGCATCCAGACCTGCTCCAAGCAGTTTTCCGTCCTTAAGTGCCTGAATAAGCGCCGGCATGTCTACAAGTTCTTCCCTTGCCGTATTTATGACCACAGCACCTTCTTTCATTTTAGCCAGGGATTCTTTATTCAGCATATGCCTGGTCTCAGGTGTTGCCGGTGCATGCAGGGAAATAATGTCGCACTTATCCCAGATTTCATCCAGATCGTAATATGTAAGATTAAGCTCCTTTTCACGCTCCGGAGAAAGTCTGAAAAGGTCATAATAAATTACATTTGCTCCGAAAGCCTGACACATGGCGGCTACTTTTCTTCCTATGTTGCCGATACCTATGATACCTACTGTTTTCCCGTTGATGGTGTATGAATTTTTGGTATAGATTTCTCTCTCCCATTTTCCTTCTTGTATTCCTACAGTCATAGGTACTATGCCGCGTAATACTGCAAGCATGAGAGCCATGGCCATCTCTGCAACCGGCTGTGAATTCATTCCGAATGTGATTGCAACAGGAATATTCTTTTTGGCAGCTGCTTCTATATCAACAGTCTCATAACCTACGCCCCAGCGCTGAATCAGCTTAATGCCTTCCATTTTTGAAATATCATCAGCATCAAGGTTCAGCGTACGGAGTACGATATAATCAGCTCCCGCTATTTTTTCGTATTCATCTCTTGAGGTTATATACTCAAGTTCAAACCTGGTTGCATCTATTGAATCCCTGAGTGCTGCTTTCATGGCCTCGTTAAAAGGCCCGATTACCAGTACTTTTTCCATCTTTTCTCCTAACTCAGCAAAAGGAAATAATCCCTGATGCTGTTAACATTTTCAAAATTAATTCCGTTCTGAAATACTTTCTGCTGCCTTGACTCATCTATGATTCCGGCTGCACAGGCTCTGAGTTTATTTTCCAGGTCTCTGTCATCTACCGGGAACTTCTTTTCTCCCTTAGGAACTTCTACCCTTGTATCAAATATCTGTCCATCTTTTAGCCTGAGCAACAGTCTGCCGCCTCTGACCATTTCAGCCCTGTTCTCGAGTGATTCATCAACCACGATTTCCATCCTGTCAATAAGTCTGATCAGGCTTTCACCCTTTTCATCCTCCGACGTCAGATCGTCCAGTGCATAACCGCCGCTTGCAAGAGATACTGCCGTCGAATAACAAAGTGAAAACTTTGCCTGTGCTCCGCTCTTGGGATGTCTTATGCTGCCGGTCAGCTTTTCGGAATTCGGATAAGTATATATGGTCACACTTTCCACATCATCAAGGGTAAACTCCGCCATTGACCTTATGATTGACGCACAATCAATAACAGCATGCATATGCCTGCAGGCAGGATACAGTTTGTAATATGTCGTATCCATAAGGAACTCCCCATCCAGGCTCTCTGTTATGGCCTCAGGCTTTACCACATCTGTAAAGGCCTTGAAAAATCCTTTTGAGCCATCAAGCGGAGCCTCAGGTCCCACCGCACCGTTCATTGCCAGCAATGCGCAGATTACTCCGCGTGAAGCGGCATATGCTGGGGTTACAGGTTTCATTTCCTGCCCCGTTTCATTAAGTTCCATCAGACCGCAGGCACCGGTTGCTGCCAGTCCTATGGCCACATGGATTCCCCCTTCACTCAGTCCCAGGACTTTTGCTGAAGCTATGGCAGCGGCAATAGTACCCACTGTACCGGTACAGTTAAACCCTCTTGAAAGAGAGGCCGGCATGATAGCCTGGGCAATTCTTAAGAAACATTCATATCCGGTGATTATTGCTTCAGCTATAGTTTTATATGGTAAGTTTTTCCACTCTGCTATCGCCAGTACCGGTGGGATAACCGTTATCCCCGGGTGACCATTGGCCAGCATATGCCCGTCATCCA
>JAZUFV010000088.1:0-2297 GCA_045640845.1 Lachnospiraceae bacterium | reverse complement strand
TATCCTGTACGTACCCTGGCTTTCACCCTCAAAATAAAGGACGGTATCCACCATATGCTCAAGCATTCTCGGGCCTGCCACCACGCCTTCCTTTGTAACATGGCCCACAACAAACATGGTTATTCCAAGGCCCTTAGCCAGCTGAAGCAGCATTGCTGTGCTTTCACGGACCTGGCCTACACTTCCGGGTGCACCTGCCACATCTGGACGGTACATTGTCTGGATGGAGTCGATGATGCAGACATCCGGCTTTTCACTTGTGATTATTGCCTCGTTTTTATCCAGGTCAGTCTCACACAGCAGTTTCATATTTCCGCTGAAGCTGCCGATGCGGTCTGCTCTCATCTTTATCTGCTGCAGTGATTCCTCGCCTGAGATATAGAGAACGTTAATATCCTTATCGCTCAATACTTTGCAGACCTGGGTAAGAAGCGTTGACTTTCCTATGCCCGGATCTCCGCCCACCAGCACCAGTGAACCTTTGATGAGGCCTCCGCCAAGTACTCTGTCAAACTCTTCTATTCCGGTTTCAAGTCGGTCTTCAGGCGCAGCAGTTATCTCATTTATGGGAGTAGGCTTCACATCGTTAAAAAGCAGACTTCCCGAAGGCTTCCTTACCAGTGCTTTTACAGGAGCCTGTGAAGGGGCTTCCACCATCGTGTTCCACTCTTTGCATGCCGGACACTGGCCGCTCCACTTTGGTGATTCAAATCCGCATTCCTTACAGAAGAAAACTGTATCTTTAGCCTTTGCCATGTTTATTTCCCCTTATTTTTTTACCTTGAAAGCAATGCCGGTCCTGCCTGAGATCACGCTGACCCTGTCACCGGCCTTGATCTTACCGGCAAGGATTTCCTCAGCCATGACATCTTCAACTGCCGCCTGAACCTTTCTCTTGAGGGCTCTTGCGCCGTAGCGGGCGTCATAGCCTTCATTTACAAGGTATTCCTTTGCCTTGTCGGTGATAGTCAGTTCTATGTTCATCTGCGACTTTGCTCTTCCGGCAATTCCCTTAAAGATGATGTCTATGATGGACTTCATATCGTTCTTTGTAAGTGCTGCAAAGACGATTATCTCATCAATACGGTTGATGAATTCAGGCTTAAATGTCTGCTTGACTTCATCCATCACAGCTGTCTTCATCTTTTCGTAGTCCTGCTTTCCGGTATCTGCGGATGTGGCAAAGCCGAGGTTCTTCGGCTCCATGATGCGCATTGCGCCCGCGTTGCTGGTCATGATTATTATGGTGTTCTTGAAATCGCATACTCTTCCGTGTGAGTCTGTTATGCGGCCATCATCAAGTACCTGAAGCAGGATGTTGAACACGTCAGGATGTGCTTTTTCAATTTCGTCAAAAAGAATGATCGAGTACGGATGGCGGCGCACCTGCTCCGAAAGCTGGCCTCCTTCATCGTAGCCTACATATCCCGGAGGCGATCCGATGAGTTTTGACACGCTGTGCTTTTCCATATATTCACTCATGTCGACTCTTATTATTGACTCTTCGGTTCCGAATAATGCCTCGGCCAGAGCCTTTGAAAGTTCTGTCTTTCCGACGCCCGTCGGTCCTAAGAACAGGAATGAACCGATAGGCTTGTTAGGGTCTTTAAGTCCCACTCTTCCGCGTCTGATTGCCTTTGATACTGCAACTACCGCCTCATCCTGGGCAACGACCCTCTTGTGAAGAGTCTTTTCAAGCGATCTCAGTTTTGCACCTTCCTCTTCAGCAAGCTTCTTTACCGGGATTTTTGTCCACTTTGCAACAACATCAGCCACATCATTTTCCGTGACAAGCGGTCTGCTTTCCGCCTTTTTCTTTGAGCGGCGGCTGTTTTCCTGCATCTTTGATTTAAGGAGTTCAATATTCACCTTGAGATCATGGGCAGCTGCCATGTCGCCCTTCTTTACAAGGCTTACAAGGCGTTCCTCCATTTCCTCGAGTTCCTTCCGTTTTGCCGCCAATGCCGGCGCTACCATGTATGAATCCAGCTTAACGCGGCTGGATGCCTCATCAATAAGGTCTATGGCCTTATCCGGAAGGAAACGGTCATTAATGTATCTGGTTGAAAGATTTACAGCGCTTTCAACTGCGGCATCGGTGATCTCAACCCCATGATGTTCCTCGTAGCGGCTTCTGAGGCCTTTAAGGATCTCAACTGTTTCCGCACCCGTAGGCTGCTCAACGTATACAGGCTGGAAACGTCTTTCAAGCGCGGCGTCTTTTTCAAAATACTTTCTGTACTCGTCCATTGTGGTCGCGCCTATAATCTGGATGTCGCCCCGGGCAAGTGCCGGCT
>JAZUFV010000087.1:0-5814 GCA_045640845.1 Lachnospiraceae bacterium | reverse complement strand
GTGGAACGGAGTGTAGACGATTTTGAAATTGTCTGCCACTTCCGCAACAGTTTCTTTGTCTATGGCTTCATTGAGTACCAGCTTTAAGAAAGCTTCATCTGTTTCCTCTGAGAGGATCTCGATCTTCCCGCTCTTGACCGCCTCATCAAAATCACAGGTTTTAAAGCATGTAAACACTTCATTTTCTTCCATGCGCTTGGCAATTGCCTCTGCCTTGTGCGGTGGAAGCTGTGCGCCATCACTCCAGTATACTTTGTATCCGTTGTATTCCTTTGGGTTGTGGCTGGCAGTGATGTTAAGTCCTGCAGTGCAGCCATAGTGTATAACCGCAAAACTGAGCTCAGGAGTCGGACGTAATGAATCAAATAATCTGACATGAATTCCATTTGCAGCCATTACGCATGCGGCTTCTTTGGCATAGTCACGGCCGTTGAGGCGGCAGTCATGCGCTATTGCTATTCCCTTTTTCATCGCCTCTTCGCCTTCTGCGCAGATAACATCGGCAAAGCTTTGGGTAGCATGGCGTATAACATGGATGTTCATGTTGTGAAGCCCGAGCTTCATGGTCCCGCGCAGACCCGCGGTACCGAACTCCAGTGGAGCATAGAATCGCGCCTTTTTTTCGTCTTCATCCAATGCGCTGAGTTCTGCCCACTCAGCCTCGCTTAAAGACGGGCTGTCGAGCCAGTGCTGGTATTCTTCAAGATAATCGTATTGTTTCATTTTTCTCCCTCACTTATTTGTGATAGCTTGAGCCTTCATTAATCTTAAAGCTCCTGTATATCTGTTCCAACAGCATCACCCTGAAAAGATGATGCGGAAAGGTCATCCTGCTGAATGATATTCTGTAGTCTGCCATGGACTTAAGCTTTTCGTGCATTCCTGTTGAGCCGCCGATAATAAAATCAAATTCCGAAACTCCGCCAAGAGTTCTGTCGGTCATTAACCCGGCAAGCTCTTCAGAGGAAAGCTGCTTGCCCTCAACGCAAAGTGCAATCACGCAGGCACCTTTGCCGAGGTATTTTATCACGGCATCCGCCTCTTTTTCAAGGCTGCTCTCTGGAATCTCTATACACTTGAAAGTGCAATAGCCTCCAAGGCGTTTTTCGTATTCGGCGCAGGCATCTTTGAAAAAGCTTTCCTTCAACTTACCTACAGCGATAAGTTTTATGTTAACCATTGCTTCTCCGAAACGTAAAAGCAAAGGCGCCGCGAAAGGCGCCTCAGCTGAATTTTATTATTTTATCTTCATTTTCCGGTTCATCGGGAACATATTCAATTTTAATATCTGCTCCCAGATTATTAAGCTTGGAAACAAAATTTTCATATCCGCGCTCGATGTAGTGGCAGTCATCGATGACGGTTTTGCCTTCAGCGCAAAGGCCTGCTATTACCATCGCAGCACCTGCACGGAGGTCGCAGGCATAAACCTCGGCTCCGGAGAATGCCACTCCGCCCTCAACAACAGCCGTTTTATCTGTAACCTTAACGTTTCCACCGAATTTGTTGAGCTCGCCAATATATTTGAAGCGGTGATCGTATATTCCCTCGGTCACATAGGATGTCCCGCTTGCCTTGCAGAGCAGGACGGTCATCTGAGGCTGCATATCGGTTGGAAAGCCGGGATAAGGAAGTGTTTTGATATCCACCGCGCGGAGATTTGCACTGCTTCTCACAAGCACTGAATCTTCGTTTGCCTGAACGATTGTCCCGGTTTCACGGAGTTTATCTATTATGCATTCAAGATGCTTTGGGATAATGTTCTTTACCAGCACTTCGCCGCCGGTAGCAGCTGCTGCCACCATAAAAGTGCCCGCTTCTATCTGATCGGGAATAACAGCGTATGTGCCGCCGTGAAGGGAATCAACGCCATTGATTTTTATGGTGTCGGTTCCGGCGCCGCGTATATCGGCTCCCATTGTATTTAGGAAGTTGGCCAGATCAACAATATGCGGCTCTCTGGCTGCGTTTTCTATGATTGTTCTCCCCTGCGCACAAACCGCCGCAAGGATGATGTTCATGGTTGCCCCAACGGATACCTTGTCAAGATACACGCGGCCGCCGTGAAGACGCCCGTCAGGTGCTTTTGCATAAATGAAGCCGTTACGGGCATCTATCTCGGCCCCTAAAGCTTCAAGACCTTTTATATGCTGGTCTATCGGCCGCACTCCGAAATTGCAGCCGCCGGGCATCGTGGTCTTTGCCTCGCCAAAACGGCCAAGCATGGCACCCAGAAGATAGTATGATGCTCTGATCTTGCGCATTAAATCAAACGGAGCATCTCTGAATGTCGCATTGGTGCAGTCTATTTCAGTTGTGGATTTGTTTATGTATTTTATCTTTGCCCCAAGACCTGAAAGAATTGTGAGCAACATTTCAGTGTCGGAAATACGGGGCATATTTTCTATTCGGCAAACTCCGCTGACCAGAAGGGCAGCAGGAATAATGGCAACTGCGGCATTCTTTGCGCCGCTGATTTCCACTTCACCATTTAGAGGCTTTCCGCCTTTGATAACGTATTGTTCCATAAGCACCTCAAGAAAAAATCAATTTATAATACCATATTTCGCAGGTGCAATCAAGAATTTTGTTATTTATGTAACAATAATCCCTTTGTATTAACTATTTTTACAGCACTTTTTATTAATCCGTAGTTTGGATTCGCCGCATCAATTTTAACAAGGTAGACAATAATAAACACCAGTGCCGCCACAAGAAGGGCAAGCACAATTGCAAATACCCAGGGCTGTACTTTCTTTCCGTCGGCTTCAGACTTTCTTCTTAAGAACTCAATTTCACTGTTTGCCTGCTGAATACGGGCCTCTTTTTCAAGCATATCCTTTTCAAGGTGTTCAATGTTCTGGTCCTTGAATCTCAAATCCGCTTTCAGGTCTGCAAGCTGCCTGACAAGCTCCGCTTCTTCCTCCGTAGAAAACCCCTGCTCTATTCCAAATACAGCATCGATTGATATCCCAAGCACTGCGCATATGTATCCGGTGGTGTATATAGTGGTGGCTTTTGACCGTTCTGAGAAGAAATTGTTCACCGTATTGACTGAAAAATCTTCTATCCCAAACCGACCGGATATCATATTTGAAATATCCTGATTGGTCAGACCAAGCCTGTTTCTTGCCTCCCGGCACGTATCTTTGATTCTTGTGTGGACACTTATTGAGCCGCCCTCTTCCAATACCACTTTTTGAGACATTTTTATTGTAAATCCTTTCCAATCACATTGGACAAATTTCCTATTTATAACCAACACTTCCAATCTGCTCCGGATTGGAAGTTCTTCTTACCGGATTGGAAAGTTTTGGGTTGAAACTGGAAACTCCGTTTTTGTATTTTTTTATCACAAAGCGACGGAGGTGATTCCAATGATTGATTCGTTTTGAATCATTATAACATGATTCGTCTTAAAGTCAAAACGAGTCAGCAGACTCATTAACACTATAAAGGAGGTGTCTTATATGCAAAAATCTCAGCGTCTGCGTCCGTTCACACTATTTATTTCCATACTCGTTCCACTATCAATTGGAGGTCTGGCTTCAGTATTGTCAAATGAAATGATGAAGCAATACCATTTTTTCAATAAGCCTCCTCTTTCTCCCCCGGGATGGCTTTTCCCGATAGCATGGACAATACTCTATATTACGATGGGAATCGCATCATATTACATTGTAGTTTCCACTGCTCCAAAAAGCGAGAAGCTTACAGCTATTGCACTGTATATTGCGCAGCTTGCTTTGAACTTCTATTGGCCGATTCTGTTTTTCAATTATTCTCTATTCCTTCCGGCATTTTTCGTTTTATTGGCAATGCTGATTATAACAGTAATCTGCACCTGGAAATTTTTCCGGCTCAGCAGAACTGCAGGTCTACTCATGATACCCTACATCGTTTGGACCGTATTCGCAGCTTATCTTAATCTCTCAGTCTACATTCTAAGCATAACGCCCGCAGTGGCGCTCCGCTAAGGAGGTAAAGGCAATGGATTCAAAAAGTATTAAGTTGTTTATTGTTGTTGCTTTTTTTGCTCTGTTCGTTTTCATAGGAATAGTATCCGTCTATGCAACAGCGGATGAATTTTATGAACCCGTGCCTATGAGTGTTGATACAGTAATTATTGACGGAAGTGTATCTTTTGATGATGGCGGTCAAGCATCATCAAGACCTGATGAAATAAGTATTTCTTTGATGGCGGATGGAGTTCTTATTGCTCAGACAACCGCCAGCAAAGAAAATGACTGGGAATATTCTTTTGAAGTTAATGTTGATTCCGATGATATTCCTTCATACTCAATTGAGGCCGGGAATGTCCCCGGGTACTTTGAAGACAGTTCTGCCAAGGTAAACCCGTCCGTAAGTTATGTAAACCCAACTGTCAGTGGATATACCAAGTACGAGCCGAATAATCAGTTGGCTATTTCCACTGAGAAGCTTGGGAGTGGAGTAATCATAGCAAAACCGACCGCAAACAAACCAGTTGTTGTATGGAGCGAGAAACCTTTAACTCTTGATGAGCAGGCTGCCATAGCCGGATCTCTTGCAGGTGTGCCCGGTGCAGGCAATCCGAAAGAATTCACATTCATTAATGGCGACGGAGCTTCATCAAGCGGTATGCAGGTAAATTCAGCCGACGGAATAGTAAAATTTGAGCATCCGAACAATTGGGCTCTTCTTTACGGTGGCGTATTGAATAAAGGCGGCTTTACAAGTTCAGACGGATCTTTACTTTTCAGGCAGGAAGTAGCCGGACCGGTTCCGACCTATGAGCCGGATATTCCAAACACTCCGCCTGTTATTACGACTCCCACCCCGGATGACCCTATACCTGAGCCGACTGAAAGCCCGGATATTCCGCCCGTTATTAATACTCCCTCTCCCGGCACCCCGAATCCGGTCCCGACTGCCACTCCTGTTTCTCCCCTTCCCACACTTGCACCGAAGCCTGAAGTCTCCACCGCTGAAAGTGTTACTGTAGATACACAGCCTAAAACAGGTCTGATTGATATCTTTTCTTCCCTTTCAGAAGCCGAGCGGTCTGAAACCGAAGCTCAGCTTAAAACGGAAGAACTTGAATTTGAGAAACTGCGCCTTCGTGCCTTGAAAGAAGAAAATCCGGACTTTGCCGGCTGGCTTTCAATTGAAAACACCAATATCAATTATCCGGTTATGTTAACCGAATATGACAAATATTATTATCTGGACAAAAGCTTTTCAAAGCATGAATCTTATTCCGGCACTCCTTTCATCAGCTCAGGCTCGCCCGGTGACAGCAATATAATCATCAGCGCACACAATATAGGGAACGGCACAATGTTTTCTGATCTGCCTGAGTACCGCCGTAAGGAGTTTTGGAAATATCACAAGGAGATACGGTTTAATACTCTTCAAAGTCCCGGCACTTATGAGATTATTGGGGCATTCAAAGAGAAAGTACATGATTCCACCGAAAAAGACGCATTCAGGTACTATAATTATGGCGGCATGCTTAATGAAAAGGAGTTCACTGAATTCGTGAAAAATGTAAAGGAGCTTTCGCTCTATGATACCGGGGTAAGCGCTGAATACGGCGATGAACTGTTAACGCTTTCAACCTGTTATTATCATACTGACAACGGAAGATTCATTGTTGTCGCCGTAAAGAAATAGGAAGTCCCGCCGGAAGGCGGGATTTTCTTTGAAGGAAGTAATGAAAAAATGTCTTTGTAGATTTCAGTCCGCTGATTTATAATAGTTACAGACGCATAAAATAGGAGATTCAAATGCCTGATTTAGATGCCTTACAACAATATAACGTTTCCCTGAAAG
>JAZUFV010000086.1:0-9252 GCA_045640845.1 Lachnospiraceae bacterium | reverse complement strand
TTCCTAAGACCGCTTGGCCTCCGACTTCTTCTTTGCCGTTTCAAGCAGCTTGACATGCTCTCCTTTTCTTCCCCTTACAACCGGTGCCAGCAGCTGGAGTCTTGTTCCTGCCGGAAGTGACATGATGGCCTCGACCATCTGATCCACGCTCTGGCGGGTGATTTCACGGCCGCAGACCGGGCAGTGAGGTATGCCGGCCCTCGCGTAAAGCAATCTTAAATAGTCATGTATCTCCGTAACTGTTCCTACAGTAGAACGCGGGTTCCTGTTTGTGCTTTTCTGGTCAATTGATATGGCAGGAGAAAGGCCTTCTATCATCTCAACCTTTGGCTTTTCCATCTGACCGAGGAACTGTCGTGCGTATGAAGAAAGCGATTCCATGTACCGCCTCTGGCCCTCCGCGTATATGGTATCAAAAGCAAGCGATGACTTGCCTGAGCCCGAAAGCCCCGTGAAGACCACCATTTCATTTCGCGGAATATCCAGATTTATATTTTTCAGATTGTTTTCCGAGGCTCCCCGGATTTTTATAAATTTCTGATTATCAGCTTTCATTGTCATTTCCTGCATGAATTTTCTCTTTAAATGTACCGGCTGGCCGGTAGACGATTATTATTATACCTCAAATCAGAATGTGTGCAAGCTGCATCCAAACATTTGTTTGGATTTTCTTGCAAGAGCATCTGCCGGGTGATAAAATAACCGCATGCAGACAGATAAAACCCGCCATTTCATGTGCATAGACTTAAAATCCTTCTTCGCATCTGTCGAATGCGTTGAACGGGGACTTGACCCGATGGTCACAAACCTTGTTGTGGCCGATCCCACGCGCACGGAAAAAACCATCTGCCTTGCTGCATCGCCGGCCATAAAAAAACTTGGCGTCTCCAACCGCTGCCGGCTCTTCCAGATACCAAAAACCATTGATTTTATTATTGCTCCTCCGCGCATGCAGCTTTACATAAACTACAGTGCCCGGATTTACGGCATTTACCTCAAATATTTCTCGCCTGATGATATCCACGTATACTCGGTTGATGAAGCCTTCATGGATGTGACCGATTATCTTAATCTTTATCAGATGAGCGTACGTCAGCTGGCGCAGAAAATACTGACTGATATATATGAAACATTGGGACTTACGGCCACCTGCGGTATAGGCACAAATCTTTACCTGGCAAAGATTGCCCTGGATATCATGGCAAAGCACGCTCCCGATTTCATCGGCGAACTGACAGAAGAAACCTATAAAAGAGACCTGTGGGATCACAGGCCCCTTACCGATTTCTGGATGGTAGGCAGAGGAACCGTAAACAGACTGGCCGGAGTCGGCATATTTACGATGCGCGATATTGCCATGTCAGATGAGAATCTGCTTTTCCGGCTTTTCGGCGTGAATGCAGAGCTCATCATGGATCATGCATGGGGAATTGAGCCGGCCACCATCAAAGACATCAAATCTTATAAGAAGAAATCCACCTCGCTTTCCAGCGGACAGGTGCTGGCAACAGACTATAACTGGCAGGACGCACGCCTCATAACAAGGGAAATGTGCGATAATCTCTGCCTTGACCTCATTAAGAAAAAATATGTCACTTCAAACATTTCGCTGATGCTGGGCTTCAGCTTCGGTGTTGAAAAGAAGCCCCTTTCCGCAACGCAAAAGCTTTCCGTCTGCACCAATTCAAACCGTGTCCTCGGGAATGCCATGATGGAACTGTTTGACCGGATTGTAGATGAAAACCTATACTACAGGCGCATATACATAGGCTTTGGCAACCTTCAGGATGAGTCCGCCGAGCAGATGGACCTGTTTACAGACCTTGCCCAGATGGAAAAAGACCGCCGGCTTCAGCAGGCTGCGCTTGAAATAAAATCCAAATACGGAAAAAACGCCATGCTTAAGGGAATGAATCTGGAAAAGGCCTCTACCGCCATTGAAAGGAACGGCCAGCTGGGCGGCCACAGAAGCAGTGTTCAGCCGATGGAGGGTGATAAAACCATCCCTGATGCAGAGGCATTTCCGCCGGAAACAGAAGAGGAAGATGTGGACGGCATAGAGCGGGAGGTATATTATGACTGATAGAACAGAAAGGCCTCCAAAGGTGAGACCTCCGATGGATATAGGCGAGCGGGCAAAGCAATTTGCCCCGTATGCCGCACTGGGCTCAATGGAGCCTTACCTGCGTGACGTGGCAATGGGCCGCGATGTGGGTGACATGGAACATGAAGAATTTTTAGAGGATCTTGAATGGCTGACAGATTTAAACTGATATCTGAATATAAACCTACAGGCGACCAGCCGCGGGCCATCCGTGAGCTTGTGGACGGCTTCCGTGCGGGCAACCAGTTTCAGACACTGCTCGGTGTAACAGGCTCGGGTAAAACCTTCACCATGGCCAACGTAATACAGGAGCTCAACCGTCCCACACTTGTAATAGCCCATAACAAGACTCTGGCTGCGCAGCTCTACAGTGAATTCAAGGAGTTCTTCCCGGAAAATGCTGTTGAATATTTCATAAGCTACTACGATTACTACCAGCCTGAAGCATATGTGCCTTCAACCGACACATACATTGAAAAGGACGCCTCCATCAATGATGAGATAGACCGTCTGCGTCATTCGGCAACAACCTCGCTGGTAGAAAGAAAGGACGTCATCATAGTGGCGTCCGTTTCCTGCATTTACGGAATAGGTGACCCTGAGGAATATGCCCGCATGTGCGTCTCACTGCGTCCGGGCATGAAAAAAGAAAGAGATGAAGTCGTACGGGAACTTATAGGTATCCAGTATGACAGAAATGATATGGATTTTCAGCGCGGCACCTTCCGCGTAAGGGGAGATACCATTGAAATCCTGCCTGCGCTGACTGCAAAAAATGCCATACGCATTGAATTTTTCGGAGATGAAATTGACCGCATCACCCAGATCGACGTGCTTACCGGCGAAATAAAAGCCCGCATGGAGCATGTGGCAATCCTGCCGGCTTCCTACTATGTTGTTCCGCAGGAACAGATGAACCGCGCCCTCAAAAATATCGCCGAAGAACTGGAAGAGCGGTATGCCTGGTTCAAAAGTGAGGACAAACTGCTTGAAGCCCAGCGTATCTGGGAGAGGACCAACTTTGATATTGAAATGATGCGCGAGACCGGAGTCTGCTCCGGAATTGAGAACTATTCAAGGCATTTAACCGGCCTGGCTCCGGGCGAGCCGCCGGCCACACTCATAGATTTCTTCAAAAATGAATTTCTTATCATAGTAGACGAGTCACATATGACCATCCCGCAGATAGGAGCAATGTACGCAGGGGACCGTTCCAGAAAGCAGACCCTGGTTGACTTTGGCTTCAGGCTTCCTTCTGCTCTTGACAACAGGCCGCTGAATTTTGGCGAATTTGAAACAAAGATCGACCAGATGATGTTTGTTTCGGCAACTCCCGGTAAATATGAGGCTGCCCATGAGCTTATGCGTACAGAGCAGATCATCCGCCCTACCGGTCTTCTGGACCCGGAGGTTTCCGTCCGCCCTATAGAAGGACAGATTGATGACCTCATCACCGAGATCCGCAAGGTCACCGAAAAAGGCAGCAAAGCTCTGGTCACCACCCTCACCAAGAAAATGGCGGAAGATCTTACCGACTATCTTAAAGAGGCCGGCATCCGCGTGCGATATCTCCACTCAGACATTGCCGCGCTTGAACGTACCGAGATAATCCGCGATATGCGGCTTGATCTTTTTGATGTCCTTGTCGGTATCAACCTCCTGAGGGAAGGCCTTGATATTCCGGAAGTCGCACTCGTTGCCATTCTTGACGCAGACAAAGAGGGTTTCTTAAGAAGCGAAACGTCCCTTATCCAGACAATCGGACGTGCATCCCGAAACGCTGAGGGCCATGTTGTAATGTACGCTGATGTGATGACCGACTCCATGAAAGCGGCAATAACAGAAACCAACAGAAGGCGCAGCATCCAGCAGGCTTATAATGATGAACACGGAATAACGCCGACCACAATAAAGAAGGCCGTACGTGATCTCATAAGCATCACAAAAGAAGCTGCTCAGGTTGTAAACAAGCTGGAAAAAGAACCGGAGTCAATGACAAGGAAAGAGCTTGAAAAGCTTATCGCGAAGGTTCGCCGTCAGATGGAAAAGGCTGCTTCGGATCTGGATTTCGAAACTGCAGCTGTCCTAAGGGACCAGATGCTGGAATTAAAGAAAAAGCTGGATGCATGAAAGCATCCAGCTATAATTTTGTCATAACGCCATAAAATTATAGACAGTCCGACAGGTTTACAAAGTCATTTAGCGTCAAAACCTCTCCTCTTATTGATTCATTAAAGCCAAGTTTTGTCAATGCGTCACAAATCTGTGCTTTTGTTGCCGTAACCGCCGGCGCATTGCTGAGTGAATTTACCAGGGTTTTCCGCCTCTGGCCAAAGGCCGCACGGATCACCTTAAAAAGCTTATCCGTATCTTTCGCCTTTACCGGTCTTTCATCCGGCTTATAAACGTCAAGCCTTATCACTGCGCTGTCAACATCCGGACGCGGATAAAAACAGTTCTTCGAAACATTCAGTTCAAGCGATGGTCTGCTGTAATACTGAACTGCCAGTGAAAGCGCGCCGTACGCCTTGCTTCCCGGGCCTTCCATCATCCTCTCAGCCACCTCTTTCTGAACCATGACCGTGATGCTCTCAATATTATGCTCTTTTTCAAGCAGTTCCATGACTATCGGGGTTGTGATGTAATAAGGCAGGTTGGCCACTACCTTTATAGGTCTCCCTGCGTTTTCCTTTTCGATCAGCCTGGATATATCAACTTTCAGGATGTCATCATTGATCAGCACAAAGTTTTCCCTGTCTCCCAGGGTTTTTTCAAGAATCGGAATAAGCATCTTATCAACTTCAACCGCGATGACCTTTCCTGCTGCGTCCAGCATCCGTCCGGTGAGCGCTCCCATTCCCGGACCTATCTCAAGCACGCAGTCGTCCGGCCCGATTTCCGCAGCTGCCACGATCCCCTGCAGAATGTTCTCATCTACAAGGAAGTTCTGGCCGTATTTTTTCTGAACGGCAAATTCATGCCGTCTGATCAGATCTATACTTTCTGAAGGTGTTAGCTGTTTTGACATAAAAGTCTCCCGTTAACAATCGATTCTATACATCCGGCAGGCATTCTCCGCCGTAATGCGGATAATATCACCGGCCGGCATATTCTTTATTGCCGAAAGTGCTTCGACAACATATTTTATATTTGTGGAGTCATTTCTTTCTCCGCGGTGCGGTACCGGCGAAAGGTATGGGCAGTCAGTCTCAAGAAGGATCCTTTCAACCGGCATATATTCTGCCACTTCAACCAGTTTTCTGGCATTCTTGTATGTAAGCACTCCGCCTATCCCAAGATAAAATCCCATGTCCAGATATTCCCTGGCCATCTCCTTTTCATATGAAAAGCAGTGCATCACTCCGCCTGCGTCGCGTGCATTTTCCGCCTTCACAATGTCCAGCGTATCCTTTGCGGCATCACGGCTGTGCAGTACCAACGGCATACCGTGCCTTTTTGCCAGATCTATCTGCTTAACAAACCATTCCTTCTGAACCGGCTTGTCAGTATCTTCGTAATGATAATCAAGGCCTATCTCGCCCACAGCCACAACCTTCGGATCTGAAAGCGTTTTTTCTATCTCCGCAAACTCATCATCGTCCAGACCGGCAAGCTCGGAAGGATGCACGCCCATTGCGGCGTAAATAAAATCATAGTCTTTGGTCAGCTTTAAAATGCGCGGGATATCTTCAAACCTTGCTGAAATATCAACAACTTTTCCCACTCCATTTAAAGCGAGACCGGCAAGCAACCGGTCTCTGTCTTCATCAAATGCATGATCGTCATAATGTGCATGACTGTCAAAAATCAGATTCATTGATTAAGTTCCTCAACTTGTGCCAGAACTTCCTTCAGGTCTTTGCGGGCGAAGAGGATCTCCGGCTTTTCAATAACCTTGTTGCCCTGCGGATACAGGCCGAACTTACCAAGGTCTTCATATGCACGTGCCTCTGTGTTCAGCTGAGCAAAGATCTTGTCTGCACTTTCAGGCATGAACGGGGCAATAAGTGTTGTTCCCATAACAATGGCTTCTGTCAGGTTGTAAAGAACTGTTGCCAGACGTTCTGCCTTTTCAGGGTCCTTTGCCAGCACCCAAGGTTCTGTCTCATCAATATATTTGTTGCATCTCTTGAATACGTTCAGTATCTCGGTAAGAGAATCAGCAACGCGGAGATCTTTCATCTTTGCGGTAACCACGTCAGCTGCGCCCCGGGCAACTGCCTTAAGTTCTTCATCAACAGGTTCGGAAACGCCCTTATCCTCAACAACTCCGCCGAAATATTTATTTGTCATGGAGATTGTTCTGTTTACAAGGTTTCCGAGAGTATTTGCAAGGTCTGAATTTACGCGCTCAACCATAAGCTCCCATGTGATGGTTCCGTCATTTTCAAACGGCATCTCATGAAGCACGAAGTAACGTACGGCATCAACGCCGAAGATCTTAACCAGATCATCTGCGTAAATAACATTTCCCTTTGACTTGCTCATCTTGCCCTCACCGAGAAGGAGCCACGGATGTCCGAACACCTGCTTTGGAAGCGGAACATCAAGAGCCATAAGCATGATCGGCCAGTAAATGGTGTGGAATCTCAGGATATCCTTACCGATAAGGTGAAGGTCTGCCGGCCAGTACTTATCATAAAGTTCGCCGTTGTTTCCGTCTGCATCAAATCCAAGACCGGTAATGTAGTTTGAAAGAGCATCTATCCACACATAAACAACATGATCCGGGTCGAAATCAACAGGGATTCCCCATTTAAATGATGTCCTTGAAACGCAAAGATCCTGGAGACCCGGTTTAAGGAAGTTGTTCATCATCTCATTCTTCCTTGATTCAGGCTGAATGAATTCCGGATGTTCTTCAATGTGCTGAATGAGCCTGTCGGCATATTTGCTCATCTTGAAGAAGTAAGCCTCCTCTTTTGCCGGATGAACTTCCATGCCGCAGTCAGGGCATTTCCCGTCAACTATCTGGGAAGGGGTATAGAAGGCCTCGCACTCCTTGCAGTACATGCCTTCATAAGCACCTTTATAAATATCTCCCTTCTCATAGAGCTTTTTAAAGATCTTCTGGATCTGAATCTCATGATCAGGATCGGTAGTTCTGATGAAACGGTCATATGATGTGTTCATCAGATCCCAGATGCGTTTAACCTCGGCAGCAGTTTTATCAACAAACTCCTTCGGAGCCAGTCCCTGCGCCGTGGCTTTGTCCTCTATTTTCTGGCCATGCTCGTCAGTACCTGTCTGGAAACGTACATCGTATCCCTCCAGTCTCCTGAAACGTGCTATGGCATCGGCAAGAACCACCTCGTATGTGTTTCCGATATGAGGTTTGCCGGATGTGTATGCTATAGCGGTTGTAATGTAATATGGTTTCTTTGCCATGTTGATAAGCCTCTTTCAATTAAATTCATGGCAGATATTATATACTTATCTGCCCCATTTGTTAAGAAAAACTGTGCAATCACCTGCAATAATACAGGCCGCCTAAAACCCGATCAATTATTTATTGCGGTATTTTCTTCTTCTGTTTACGGCAAACGCACCGGCACCGGTTGCCGCAGCTGCCAGAGCAAGCATCAGCATCAATCCTGTATTTGCAGTATCTCCGGTGTTTGTATTTCCATTGTCCGGTTTCTTCTCAGCTTCTCCTATTGCAAGTGCAAATTTGGAGAACTTCGAGCTGCCAAACTTCACGATTTTCGAATTCGAATCGTAAGCTGATGCCAGATTTTCCACTTTGCCGTCATGGCTGCGGAGTACTGCTACCGCATTGCTGTCTCCGAGGCGTTCGATAGTTTCTTTATCCAGCTTCAGACCGAATGAAAGCTCTTTTCCGGTATCGCTGATCTGTACTTCTTCTCCTGCCTTTCCGTTCCCGGTCAGGACGCTGAACACAGTAATATCATAATACTTAACAACCGTAAGTTTGCCTGCAGCCTTTTCAAATGCTGCTTTTTCTTCCTTTGAAATGATGTTGTCAGCAGGTTTCACTTTAACTTTGACGGTAAGCTTTTCTCCTTCGGCAACCGAAGCAAGGTCATTCGCACTGAAATTACCGTTTTCGGCAAGCATTCCGAGCACGCCGCTCCTGCTTGTTTCAACTGTTATCTGAGGTGTTCCGTTTTCAGTTTCGACAACGACTGCAAATGAACCGTTTTCGATCGGAATCTCACCGTCCTTGTTTTCAGGCAGCGGATATTTTTCCGTAGGTGCGATCACATAATAGATCTCAGCGGTTCCGGTATAATTGCCTTTGCCTCGCAGCATGATCTTATGCGCACCCGGTGTCTTTTCCAGATCGCCCTCGATATTATAGTCATCAGTCGTAAGATCAAACGTATTGCCGTCTGACTCCAGTGTTACGGACTCGATCTCCTGTTTCTGAGCTGAGCCGTTTGCCACGAGAACCTTGCCAAGATCTGCCTTTGCATCTGAAAGATCCAGCGGAGCCATCGCTGCAGTCTTCTCACCGGTTCCCGGTGCTGCAGCATAGTTTGTGCCTGTCATATCTGCAGCAAATGTATATTCACCTGCATCCTTAAATGCCGATTCTTCCTTCATTACCACAGGTACGTCCACTTTGTTGCCATCCAGATCTACAAACGATGCGGCAGGTCCTTCCTGTTCGGAACCGTTATATGTATACCCTTCCTCAGGTACTTCCCATTTCACTTCAACTTCAAGTGCTGTTATGGTTGATACGATGTCTGCAATGGTGATCTCATAATTGTCTGCCAGTTCGCGTCCGCCGGTAACCGCTGTTGTATAGGATGTTACATTTACAGGCTTGTCCTCTCCTGCATCTGCGTCATCATATTCAGCCGTGATATCCGTGAAGGCAATGGTCTCGTCATCAACTCCCGTATCCGCTGTCAGGGATTCAACGGTTGCTGTCTTTGTTCCGTCATAAACCTTGTCATTTACAACAGCCTCTGCTGTGATAGGTTTCTTATTAATTGTAAACTTCTTTTCCTGCATACCGTCAGCAGGCAGTTTGTAGTTGTTGTCCGGCTCGGTTGTTCCCGGCTTGTAAATGGATACTGTTGATGTGTATTCTCCCGCATCGACTGCTGTTGAAGCAACTGCATCAAGTGTCTCTCCCTCACGCAGGCCGCTTACCTTTACTTCCGGTGCCTGTTCGG
>JAZUFV010000085.1:0-14466 GCA_045640845.1 Lachnospiraceae bacterium | reverse complement strand
TATCATCAAGTCCGCTTATCAGATAAAGATAGTCTTTCCTGCCGTAAACCGCTTCGTCTATTTTTTCCCTTATCCTTGAAAGTTTTTCACCTGTGGTCTCTCCCACATACTGCATATCCATAAGCCAGGCCGGAGTAAATTCCTGTTTCGGACGGTCTTCCCAGATTTTTCCCGCAAAGTCATTTGCCGTATTAAATTCTATCTTTTCTGCGGCAATGCCTGTTTTTTCCGAAATTTTCTTCTTAAAGTTTTCGGCTGTCTTTACGTTGACCACATTTCCGTCAAATCCAAAGCTCTTTCCTTCAGGGAGAAGCTCTGCCATTTTCCCGGCGGTGAATACGTCAGGATCAGGCACACCCGGCGCCGCATATTTCATAAGTTCAATTCCGGAGCCTTCCAGCTGGGCTGCTGCCTGAACGTAATAACGTCCGTCAGCATAAAGCCATGCGCCGTCCTCTGATATAAAAAGATGTCCGGCAGACCCTGTAAATCCGCTCACATATTCAATACATCTGAAAGGTGCTGCCACATACTCGCTTCCGTGACAGTCATCCATCGGAATGTAATAAAGGCCTATGTTTTCCGCCTTCATCAGGTTTCTGATCTTTTCTACTCTTTCTGCATAAACGTTCATTTCCGTGCCTCTTTTATTTAAGGAATCCTGCAATTATCTGTTCTTCCGCTTCAGCCTCGGTAAGCCCGAGTGTCATAAGCTTGATCAGCTGTTCACCTGCAATCTTGCCGATTGCTGCCTCATGGATGAGGGCTGCATCAAGATCGTTTGCCACGATTTCAGGTGAGGCTGATATCTTTGCCTCGTCCATGATGATGGCATCGCATTCTGTGTGTGATGCGCAAGGTGCGTTTCCGGTAATGCAGGCCTTAAATGTCTGATAGCTTTTATCTTTGGCAACAGCTCGGCTTGTAAGCTCGCAGCTGGAGCCTGTTCCGTTAAGGTCAACAGTAAAGATGGCATCAGCCCTCTGTTCCTGATGGGTCATGATCTTGTCTTTCACAACAAGCTTTGCGCCTTCACCTGCAAGAACGGCCTTTGTATCGCGTACGGTGGAGTCTATTCCCTTTATCTGAGTGGTCTCCATTTCCATGTATCCGCCTTCTTCTATCTCAACCACGGTCGTCGGGTTCATAACGTTTCCGCCTTCACCCTCTGCCTCTCCGTAATGCTTTTCAATGTACCTTACTTTCGCATTCTTTCCCACGTGGAAGCTGTGCACACCATCATGCCTGCTCTCCTCGCCTCCGCAGTTGTGGATGCCGCAGCCGGCAACTATAGTCACATCGCAGTCCTCGCCGATGTAAAAATCGTTATATACCACCTCAGAGACACCTGTCTCGGTGATGAGCACCGGAATGTGGACCAGTTCGTTCTTCGTCCCCGGTTTTATAAAGATATCAATACCGTTCTTTCCGTCCTCGCGTGATGCAATTTCAATGTTGGCAGTCGAATTCCTCTCGCTTGTCTCTCCGTTGACTCTTATGTTGTACGCACCTTCAGGAATGCTGTGAAGGTCCGCTATCTCCTTTAAAAGTTCAGCCTGTAATTTATCCATTTATTACCCCTTATTCCTGATAAAACCTGCAGCCTTCAGTGCCTCTTAAAAGCTCCGGAAGGATGTTGTCCTTAATACCCTGTGCAACAATACGTCCGTCTTTGATAACAACGATTTCATCCGCAATATTCAGGATTCTTTCCTGATGTGAGATGATCACCAGCGAACGGTCGCGCTCCTCACGCATCTTTTCAAATATCTTGATAAGATTTGAAAAGCTCCAGAGATCAATGCCTGCCTCAGGCTCGTCAAGAACCGCTATATCCGATTTTCTTGCAAGAAGCGTGGCAATCTCTATCCTCTTGATCTCACCTCCGGAAAGGCTTGCATCAACATCACGGTTGATGTAATCCTTTGCGCAAAGGCCCACAGCTGAAAGAAAGTTGCAGGCTGTTCCGAGCGGAAGGTCTTCTCCCGCCGAAAGTGAAATAAGGTCCTTGACCTTTATTCCCTTAAAGCGTACCGGCTGCTGAAAAGCGAAGGCTATTCCCGCCTTTGCCCTGTCAGTAATGCTCATATCTGTTATATCAACGCCGTTAAGAAGGATCTGTCCCGATGTCGGACGGTAAATACCCACAATAAGCTTGGCCAGTGTTGATTTTCCGCCTCCGTTTGGTCCCGTTATGGCAATAAATTTTCTGTTGTCTATCGTGAGGGAAAGATCGCGGATTATTTCCTTTTTGCCTTCCTCGCCCTCAACATCAAACGATATATTTTTTAATTCCAGCATAATTCCTCCGAAATGCATATAAAAATTCAAGTTATTATATCACATATATTAATAAAATATCCCCTAAATTGGCAAAGTGTGGTATTATACAAAATGGTTTTTTGCGCAAAGGGGAGTGTTTCCGGTTAATGAAAAAGCTTAAGAAAAATCCGGTTTTCAGTTACGCAGTAATAATAATCGCATATGCTCTGGCCATCTATGTGGGCATCGTCATCGCAAAGGCAATGACTGCTTCCGCATGGGTGGGTATTCTTGTTGCCGATATAGTTGCGACTGTAATCATATTCATATTCAGCACGATCTTTAAAAATGCATCGATATATGATCCTTACTGGAGCGTTGCTCCGATAGTCATTGTGGCGGCGCTTGCTTTTTCTACAGAGCTTTCATTCTTCAGGTTTCTGCTTATTTTTGCGCTTGTTATCTGGGGCGGACGCCTGACCTTTAACTGGGCAAGCCGCTTTAAGAATCTTCGCGGCGAAGACTGGAGATATAAAAGGTTCCGTAAACTCAGCGGTCCGATGTTTCCGATAATCAATTTTACCGGAATTCACCTCTTCCCTACCGTAATAGTTTATCTGTGCATGCTTCCTGTTATCATCGCATTTTCGGAAGATGCGCCGTTCTCCGTACTGAGCCTGGTTTTCATACTGATAGCCCTGGGCGCTGTTTTCATTGAAGGCTATGCAGACTATCATATGAACCTTTTCCGTAAAGATGTTGCAGACGGATATGCAACCGGCTGCTGCCGCTACGGCCTCTGGAAAAACTGCCGTCATCCGAATTATCTTGGCGAGATGACTTTCTGGTGGGCAATCTATTTTTCTGTAGTATGTGCCCTCCCTTCAAAGTGGTACCTGTTCTTCGGTGCCCTTGCAAACACCATCATGTTCCTTGTTGTAAGCATTCCTATGGCTGAGGCAAGGCTTGAGACAAAGCCGGGTTACCCGCGCTACAAAAAGCAGACTCATCTGCTTCTCCCGTTTAAGAAAAAGAATTATTAATATTCATATATGAGACACGAAAGAAGGTTTTTGTAATGGAAAGAATTGAGATCAGCAAATTGTTTAAAGACACTCCTGCTGACGGCAGCGCCGTAACTGTTGCCGGATGGGTAAGGACAGCAAGAGAATCAAAGACTGTCGGCTTCCTTGAGCTTAACGACGGAAGCTGCTTCGGTAATCTTCAGGTCATCATTGACGCTGAAAAATTTGATAACTTTAAAGAACTTGCTAATCTGGGCGTAAGCACATCTGTTATAGTCAGCGGAAAGGTGGTTCTTACACCGGGCGCAAAACAGCCGCTTGAGATTCATGCTGATGCTGTTGAGATTGAAGGTGACTGCGAGCCTGACTACCCTCTTCAGAAGAAGCGCCACACGCTTGAATTCTTACGTACCATTCCTCATCTGCGCGCACGTTCAAACACTTTCAGTGCTGTTTTCCGTGTACGTTCAGAGGCTGCATTTGCACTTCACAGCTTCTTTAACCAAAACGGTTTTGTATATGTTCACACTCCTCTCATCACAGGAAGTGACTGCGAGGGTGCCGGCGAGATGTTCCGCGTAACCACTCTTGACCCTAAGAACCCTCCGCTTACAGAGGACGGTGAAATTGATTTTTCACAGGACTTCTTCGGCTGCGAGACAAATCTTACCGTTTCAGGCCAGCTTGAGGCAGAAAGCTTTGCAACTGCATTCGGAAAGGTTTACACATTCGGACCTACATTCAGGGCCGAAAACTCCAACACTCAGCGTCACGCTGCCGAGTTCTGGATGGTTGAGCCTGAGATGGCTTTTGCAGATCTTAAAGATGATATGGATACAGCCGAAGCCATGATCAAGTATGTTGTAAACCACATCCTTGAGAAATGTCCGGATGAAATTAACTTCTTCAACAGTTTTTATGACAAAGGCCTTAAGGAGCGCCTTACAAACCTGGCAACATCCGAATTCGGCCGCGTAAGCTACACGGAAGCCTGCGATATCCTTGCACAGCATAATGATGAGTTTGAATTCAAGGTTTCATGGGGAATTGACCTTCAGACAGAGCATGAGAGGTATCTCACTGAAAAGATCTACGGAAAGCCTGTATTTGTTTATGACTATCCGAAAGAGATCAAGGCCTTCTATATGCGTGCAAATGATGACGGAAAGACCGTTGCCGCAGCTGACATGCTTGTTCCGGGCGTAGGCGAGCTTATAGGCGGAAGCCAGAGGGAGGAAAGAAAAGATCTCCTTGCTGCAAGGATCAAAGAGCTTGGCCTTCGTGAAGAAGATTATAAGAATTATATGGATCTTCGCCGTTACGGCACAGTCCATCATTCAGGATACGGCCTCGGATTTGAGCGCCTTATCATGTATCTTACAGGCATCAGCAACATCCGTGACGTTGAACTTTATCCGAGATGCGCCGGAAAGCTGGTATGACCGCAGAATAGCAGAACGGGGTTCCCTTTTTTGGGGAACCCCGTTTTTTTCATACTATTTCAGCCACCGCTCGTAGTCAACCTCTTTGAACGGTGCCCTCTGGAAACGGTTGACATGCAATGCTGAATGCGTGCAGTCAAAAATGGTTTTGCAGCTGATTCCTTTATCATCGATGCTCGGATCAAACTTCGGATTGCTGCTCGGATCCAGCGGATGGCAGCGCACTCCCGGTATGGTGATGCAGTCACGGTCTGCCTGGAATCTGGTGTTCATGGCCCAAAGTATGTCATCGCTGTCATAAATATCAACATCATCATCCACAATGTAGACATGCTTGAGTTCCGAAAATGCTGCCAGTGCCAGGATTGCCGCCTGCCTCTGACGTCCCTCATCATTCTGGACGGTTTTCTTGAATCTGAGGATCGCCATATATTTTCCGCCGCCTGCGCGGTGTGCATAAACACCGGTCAGTTTGCCCGGCATGGCTTTTTCTATCATTCCGTATATACTGGCCTCCGTAGGTATTCCGGCCATGTTTACATGTTCTTCGGATGTGCTGATGCATGACTGCATGATAGGATGTATGCGGTGGGTAACAGCTTTCACCTTGATCACGCGGCACTCAGGGAATGCTTTTCCTACATATCCCGGGAACTCCGGCATTGAGCACCCTGTATTGCTGTTCTGATCCTCCCTGATCCTTGCGCCCGGAACGATCTCGCCTTCAATAACGTATTCTGCGTTCGCTATTGCATGCTGGTTTATGGATACGCATTTTGCAAGTTCAACCGGTCTTCCTCTCCATGCTCCTGCTGCTGCCAGCTCGTTATATCCGAAAGGAGTTGTAGGCGGCTCAAAGCATGCAAGTATTTCCACTGCAGGGTCCACTCCTATGGAAACGGATATAGGAAGCGGGATGCCAAGCTCTTCCGCCCTGTCAGCCATCGCGCCGATATGGCGTCCGCCCGGCTGTATGAATATGGAAAGTTCATCCTTTCCCTGAATGCACATTCTGTGGATGGTTATATCCGATTCGCCTGTTTCGGGATGCGATGCGTAGCACATTCCCATGGTAATATATGGGCCTGCGTCAAGAGGCGTATTTGTCGGAGCCGGAATCAGTTTTCTGATATCAAAATCCGGATCGGATGCACGATGAACCACTTCCTGACACGGAGCCGGGCCTTCCTTTACCACCGGAGGAACAGGTTTACCCACGCATTCCATGATCTCACGCGGAAGGTCATCCACGGTGCTTCCCAGAAGCTCGGCCACTCTCGGGCGGCTTGCCAGAAGGCCTATCAATATCGGCCTGTCCTTGTATCCTTTTACATTATTGAATATCATCACCGGCCCGTTAACAGTTGTCGGTCTTGGTGTTGTCCCGCCTGCGCCCACATATCTGTATATTCCGCAGAGTTCTGCTTCCGGGTCAACCTCCACATCGGTCTCTATGATCTGCCCTATGCGGGTTTTAAGGTAATCCACCGCGTCACGCAGTGATAAGATATCTGTTCTGTTGTTCATAAAAGTATGCTCCGTTTTTTCTTTATATTGTATATGTGCAGCTTCCTTTTCCGCCGGCCGATTCAATCCTGGCCTTTGCGCCCATCAGCATAACAAACTGCGGTCCCTTGTGGCCTATGTCAGCATCCATGATTACAGGGATTCCAAGTTCATCCAGACGTTCATGGATAACATCTTCATAAGCCGGAAGAGGCGTTCCGTCAAAGCTTTCCGCCGCGTAAAACAGAGGACGCCCGAAGCATACTCCCCTGCAGCCTTCAAACCAGCCCATTTCCTTCATCTTCCACAGGCTTTCCATCATCTGTTCAAACCCCAGGTCAAAGCTTTCAAGGAACCATATGATGCCTTCATCCTTGTATTTTTCAATAAATTCCTTTGTCCCGTCATACGGCGTTCCCGCAATGTTCATCACAACGTCCATGCATCCGCCTATCAGCCTTCCTTCAAAGCTTAACGACTCAAGATTTCCGTTCTTCCCCGGACAGATATTTTTCCATTCAACTTTTCCGTTTGCCTCATAGCCTTCAAGACCTGTCTCATGATGGCCGAAGCCGTTCTGGAAATATTCAAAACTGTTCTGTGTCTTTATTTTCCCTTCAAGGATTCCCAGATTGGCTTTAACGCTGTCGTCCCAGTTTTCCATGCCGTAATCCCCGAAGTTTGCCCCGTATGCCGTGACAACTCCGCCCTTTGTGGCAAGATAATAAAGTATGGAGGTATTGTCTGAAAAGCCCTGGATCCACTTCGGGTTTTTCTTAAACAGCTCAAGGTCAACAAAAGGCAGCATTTCAGCCAGAAAGTCCCCGCCTCCTGCCGAATAGATTGCCTTGACCGAAGGATCCGCTATCAGAGCGTTGAATTCCTTCGCTTTTTCCTCAGCAGATGAGCTTCTTCCGAAACGGTCGTTATTGTTAAACACATTTTCAGTAAAGACCACCTTGTAGCCTCTTGCCTCAAGCTGTGCCTTTCCCGAAGCAAATCTTGCCTTTTCGTTATCCTGCTCCATTGCGCGGCTGAGTGCCGTAACGCCTATGGTATCTCCAGGTTTTATGAATTCCGGTACTATCATATTTTTTCCTCTCAGTTACAGATTTATGCCGTGTCCGAGTTCCACGGAGTATAATATTTTTTCCTTTACATGAAGTCCGAGAGCGCCTTCTATTGCCTTGGCATATGCATTCTGCTGGCCTTCATATGTCTCTTTCAGCGCAGCTTCATCCCTGATTCTGTCAGTCTTATAATCCACAAGCACTGCTTCACCGTCTTCAATAAAGAAGGCGTCGATTATTCCCTGTATAAGCTGGCTGTCCCCGTCTTCCGAAGGAACGCCCATTACAAACTGCTGCTCTCGTCTGAGTTCCCCGCGTAATGCGGCAGCCTTCATCCTTGCTCCGAGACTTCCCTCAATGAACGTCACAAAATCATCGATATTAATTGCTCCTGCATATTCAGGGCTTATCATGCCGCTGTCCCTTGCGGTTTCAAGCATACTCTTAAGCTGCCCTTTAAGGTCAGACGGCTGCAGGCTTTCATAGTCGATCAGCTCAAAGAATCTGTGATATGCACTTCCGCGTTCACTTCCCCGCAGAAGCGTTTCATCGTCCGTAAATTTAAACAGACGTTTCTTCTCAAGCGAATCCAGCGGTGCATACCCATCATGTTTTTCAAGCTGGGACGCAACTATTTTTACCATTGTCCCCGTTGCTTTTTTATACGGGTAGACGCTTTCGATTGCCTCCTTAAGGAGCTTTGCCTCTTCAGTGTTTTCCCTGACTTTTTCTTCTGACTTTGCTTCCAGCTGCCGGTATTTCACAGCTGCATCCAGTATCTCATCGGCGCGTTCCTCTTCAACATCTATTTTTTCTGCCAGTTCAAGCAGAAAACTGCAGTTTTTAAAGGCTGCAGGCGGTATATTTGACTCTCCGTATCCGCACTGTGAATACAGTGCCTGTGCATCTATGTGCCGTATGCAGCAAAGTCCCAGCAGCTTCAGATATGACCTGCAGTCCAGTACATCGTTTCTTGGGAATTTTACATTTCTGTCATATATTTTTGAACACCATTTTTCAAAACGGTTTCCGTCAAACTTATCGCTGCCCGTTATATACAGCTTCTCTCTGGCCCTTGTAAGAGCCACATAGAGAAGACGCATTTCTTCGGCACGGCCGGCCGCAAGTTTCTTTGCCTTTATGGCCTCCTTAAGTATTGTTGACTTCTTTTCCCGCTCGGCCGGGTTTCTTAACTCTAAGCCCATGCCAAGCTCGCGGTCAAGAATTATGCTGGCTGTGCAGTCTTTTTCGTTATAATCCTTTCCTGTATCAGCCACAAATACAACAGGATACTCAAGTCCTTTTGAAGTATGGATGCTCATCATGCTGACAGCATCCGCACCGACAGGCTTTGCCTTGCTGAAATCAATATCCTGCTCTTTTATCTTATCCACGTAGCGTATGAAGTTGAATAATCCGCCGTAAGATGTGGATGAAAATGCCCTTGCCAGCTCTTTAAGCTTTCCGAGGTTTAAAAGTCTGCTCTCACCCTGAGGCATGGCCGATACCATCTCACTGAGTCCGCTTGTTCGGATTACAAAGTCAATAAGGTCACACGTTCCCATATAAACCGAGCGTTCCCTGTATTCATCCAGTTTACCAAGGAAACTCTCCAGTCTTTCAGGCTTCTCTCCGTATCCGGTACATGCCTTGTAAAGGCTGAACGGTATGTCATCATAGGCTATCTTTATTTTGGCAAGGTCATTTGCACTTACTGCAGCCAGCGGGCTGTTCAGTATTGCTGCAAAAGGAATGTCCTGACACGGATTGTCGATTATCCTCAGGAAGTTCATCAGCAGTTTTATTTCAAACGCATCAAAGAAGCCCGACCTGCTGCTTTTTGTAAACGGGATCATGGCCGCTTCAAGAACTTCATCAATTTCAGGAACATCATTTACCCTTGTAAGAATGGCTATGTCACTGTAACGGCACTTTCTCATGCATTCTTCTTCCACATCATAGACATCCAGATTTCCTACAAGTTCCTTTATTCTTTGTGCAATATACGCCCCTTCGTATGTTCTTCCTGTGTGCGCGTTTGACCTTATAAAAGTAATTTCAGGTACATAGACATCCTCATTTTCCATGGCCGGATAAAGGCCGCCGTACTCAAGTGCGTGTCCGTCCGTGTAATCAATTCCTCCCACATCGGAAATCATGCTCTGATTGAAGATGTAGTTGACAAAATTGATTATCCCCCGTCTGCTCCTGAAATTGGAATTAAGAAGAATCCTGCAGTGGTTTTCATTTTCCTCTGCATAAGCGTTATATTTTTCAGTAAAAAGCTCAGGGCAGGCCATTCGGAAGCCGTAAATGCTCTGCTTTACATCGCCCACCATAAATACATCGGGCCTGCCAAAACGTTCTGCCGAGAGGGCTTTTATGATGTCTTCCTGAAGCTGGTTGGTATCCTGATACTCGTCAACTATTATCTCGGTTATGCCATTTGCCAGCCCGTCTGCAGCTGCTGTATAGGCATACTCTCCGTCTTCATTCTTAATAAACCTGCCGCTTTCATCCTGACGGATAAGCACCTTAAGGGCCATATGGGCCACATCACTGAAGTCTGCTATGTTTCTTCCGATCTTTTCAGCCCTGAACCTTTCTCCGTATTCCAGGGCCAGATCGGCAAGCTCCCCGGCAACATCTGCGCATTCCGCAAGTTCAGCGTACTGTTCCTCAAGCGGGGAACCGAAATAACTGTTCTGTATGGCAGCCAGCTTTTTCTTTACGGTTTCAAGGAGCTTGCTGCCTGCGGTTTTCAGATCCTCATTAGCATCATTTTTGCCTACTGTCGGATTCTTCCCCCATCCTTCCAGCAAAGCTGCCAGCAGCTCTCCTCTTGCATCATATGTTTTGTCATCTTCAAGGATTTCATCCACCTTTGATGCTATCCAGCCAAATCGGTCAAAGTATGCTGCAGGGCCATTTGTAAGTTCGGCTATCCTCTGTCCTTCCGCCGTCATATCTTTTACAAGCATCAGCTCGCTGCGTATTGCGTCTCCGACAGCAAGTATCCTTTCATTCTGTGCTTCGGTATTATCCGCCCCAAGGTTTGCGGCATGAACATACGGAGCGGCGCAGTCACGGATCCACTGTTCAGGCTCCGGATGGCTCTGGGCAAAGCGGAAAAGCTGAAGTACGATCTCTTCCAGCTGGCTGTCGCTTTTATCAATATAAAATCCTACGAGTTTGAGAAATGCCGGCTCTGCCCGGGAATACTTATCTTCTATAAGTTCTGCCAGGACATCGCTTTCAATCATCTTCAGTTCACTTTCATCAGCAATCCTGAACCCGGGGTCAACATCAAGCTCCTGGAAATTATCCCTGACGATCTGCATACAAAGAGCATCTATGGTATATATTCTGGCATTATGTACCCTGTACAGCTGACGCCTCATATGCTCGTTAGAAGGATCTGCATCTATTTCTTTTCTTATTTTTCTATATATTTTTTCCTTCATCTGGGCAGCCGCTGCCTTTGTGAAAGTCATGATAAGCAGGGAGTCTACATCAACTCCCTCCCTGAGCATTTTCATGACACGTTCGGTAAGTACAGCTGTCTTTCCCGAACCTGCCGCAGCTGAAACCAGTATGTTCTTTCCGCTCTTCTGGATGGCTTTTTCCTGTGCATCAGTCCACTTAACTTCTGCCATAGATCTCGTCCTCCATTTCTTTTGATGAAAGCTCCACGGTCCTTGAGGCTGATCCCATGCATCCGCTTTCATACTTGCACACATCTTCGTAATCGCAGAATCTGCATCCTGCAGCTTCAACCTTATCCTTCTCACGGAAAGGTGTGAGTGAAATATCACCGTTTCTGATATTATTTCCGGCTTCGGTTATTCTCTTATGCACAAAATCCATGAGGCTGTTAAACTCGCCTTCATTCGCCAGAATGCTTGTCGCCTTGAGGCCATCTTTCGTTGTTGAAACCGGTATGATACTGCTTGAATAGCTTGCTCCGGCAAGGCCTTCATCAATCGCTGCCGGAATATCCTGCTCACACGATGTAAGCCCGCTCATCTTATGTTTTTTGGCCTTTTCGCTTTCCGTATCCGTGTATTTATCACTTATCAGATAATAATAGACTCCGCCCGGCCTTACGTTTCTTCCCGGATTTTTTTCCTTTTCTTTTCTTATCGCGCTGCCCAGGTATGCCACAAGCTGCAGCTGCAGACCGGAGTAGATATCCTTTATATCAAACTCTTTGTTTCCGGACTTGTAATCTATTATCTTAACAAAAATATCACCTGCATCATAAATATCCACTCTGTCTATGAGCCCTCTGAACCTGATATCTTCCGTTACAGGTTCATCAAAGAAATATTCAAACTCATCAGGCTCAAAGCGGCCCGCATTTACATGGCTTCTTAAGACATCTGCCGTCTTTGATGCGATTTCTGTTATTCTTCCCTTAAAGTATTCATTTCTTGCCGTGCTTGAGAGTATATCGCCCGGAAGAGCATCTATTGCGGCCGTCACAGCCTCCTGCATTACGCTTTTGCTCTCTTCGTCAGATATGCTGCGGAATGTGAGGCCTTTTTCCTTAAGCGACTTTGAGTAGTTCTCAAGTGCTTCATGGTATATTGTTCCAAGGTCAGTTGCCTTGACGGCATATTCCCTTCTTGCCTCCAGGCCAAGCCCGTATGTAAGGAAATGCCTGTACGGGCAGTTAAAATAGCTTTCAAAACGGCTTACACTGCCTTTAAGCACATCTCCGTACAGATCAAGTGCCACCTGCGGATCAAGAGGGCTCTGCTCGCTTGAAAAGCCCGCTCCCTCAAATATAAGCTTAAGCTCCTCAGGACTTTCCTTTGCAAAGTATTCAAGGATAATCTCATCAGGCTCTCCCCTTCCGGCCATAAACTCGCCTGTTGAATATGCAAGCTGTCTTAAAGCTTCCGCCTTCCACATTCCTTCCTTCGGTACCGGAACAGGGTCCTTATCTTCGGTCACAGCTCCCGGAACAAGCTCATCCAGATCCGAAAGAACGCATGAAGGCGTGAGAACGTCTCCGTTTCCTGTATTTCCGGCCCATGAAAGCACCAGCTCATCCTCAGGCCTGTTGAATGCCAGATACAGATAATATCTCTGTTCGAGTATGTTCTCGTTTACCGTATTTGCAATATCAAAATCCTTGTTTTTTAACAGTTCTCTTTCAGTCTGGGTGAAGAGGAGCGATCCGCTTCCTGCCTGCAGCACCTTGCCTTCATTCATTCCGAGAATGAAAAGATGCTTTACCGTTCCCGGTCTGGTACGTGTAAGGTCACCCACGGTCAGACTGTCTAGCGAAGGCGGAATGATGCCCACCTTCATCTCTTCTATTCCGTTCAGCATTATTCCTGCAAACTCGCCGGCCGAAAGCTGTTTATTTCCGATGATTTCTTCTATCTTCTTCAGTAATTCCGAAAGTTTGCCATATACCTGCTCATATTCCTTGGAAAGTTCAAGCAGGCCTGCGCCGGCAAACTCCTGAACCATTTTTTCCACTTTTTCCTGAACGCTCATCCGTTCAAGAAGGCTGTTTAAGCTTTTGCAGAATCTGGCTGCAGGTCCCGGTTTTCCGGTCCTGCCCGCAAACTCTGTCATCGGGGCATATACCTTTCTTCTTATTGCATTTAAAGCTTCCAGATCATATGCTGCTCCGCCGCCTTTAAGCTCACGGTTTAATGTAAAATCGCTTTCCCATTTGCCTCTTCCGGCAATATTGAATTCAAGGCAGTAGTTCTCAAGTTCGTCCAGTTCAGATGGCAAAAGACCCGAGAAACCTGTCTTAAGAAAGCTGAACACCTGCTGATATTTGAGTCCGTGAACGGAAATATCCAAAGCTGCCATTACAAGCCTCACAATGAGGTTATCTGCAAACTCGGATTTATAATCTATGAAAACAGGAATCCCGGCCTGTTCAAATGTGCTCTTAACAGGCTCATAATAGGCCTCCATATCAGATGTGAGTACAGCAATATCCCGGAAGCGGATTCCTTCTTTTCTGACAAGCCGCAGGATTTCCCCTGCTGTCGCCCTGACCTCGTCATTGACCGTGGCATAGCCTGACTGCGTAATGTGTTTTGTCTTTGGCGCCTGCTCGTTATAAACAACATGCTCAAAGCCCACTTTGCAGCTTTCCGCAAGGTCCTTAAGTTTTGTGAACGTCTTGTTTGCAAGTGCAAAAACATCATATTCAGCGCATGACGGATTCACCTGCGCAGCAGGAATTGTGAGGGAACATGTAACATTTTCGGCCTGAAGTATCATTTCCCCCAGGAGTTTATACTGAATCGGGGTGAAACCGGTGAAGCCTTCAAGATATATATCGCTTCCTTTGATAAAATCCGACTCTGCCATACTGTCCGCACATGCCTCAAGCACATCCTCCGCGGTATGATAAGTTTCCTCCACTCTTTCGTTGAAATGTCTGCAGATAAGGCGGATATCTGAAAGTTTGTTTTTCAGAATGCTGCCTGCAGCAGCTTCCTCCTGCATCGCGGCAATTTCACTGTCCCCGATTCCGTATTGCCTGAATTCAGTCACCAAAGACCCCAGTTCCGATACAAAACCCTGCATGCGGATCTTATTCTTATATACAACAAGGTCTTCTGAAATTTCTTCCAGAAGACTTCTCAGTATAAGAGCCTTGCCGACATCATCAAGCACGCTCTCAAGGTCTTTTCCCAGCTTGGCAAGAACAACATGGGCCAGTCTGTCAAAGCTGACCACATCAATGTTCATGCAGGCATGCTCCGGGTGCAGGTCTACAACCTTTCTCTGCATCTGAAGCGTGGCCTGTTCAGGAACAATTATTATAAATTTCTTTTCAGGCATCCTCCCCGCTTTTTGTACGACTTCTTCAAGAGGCCATACAAGCGCTTGGGGATCTAAAGGTCCGGTAAATAGTCTGAACATTAAATATACCCCAGTGATCTAAGTACAAATATGAATGCCGCCAGTGTCAGCGACGAAAACAGCGTCGTTATTGCTATTGTGCTTGATGTTATGGTTCCGTCGTGGCCGTATTGCTTTGCCATTACATAGCCTACAGGTGTGGACGGGCTTGCAAACATTATCAGGATTGAAACAAGCTGCTCGTTTCTGAACCCTAACAGAATGGCCACAGGCAGGAAAATTGCGGGAATTATGACCAGCTTGAACGCTGCAGCC
>JAZUFV010000084.1:0-8319 GCA_045640845.1 Lachnospiraceae bacterium | reverse complement strand
TCTCTGTCGTAAATGTCAAATGAACAGCCGCTCAATTTTGCCAGGGTAATACTGTCAAGCTTGGTGATCTTGAATTTACCCATCTTTGCTTCGTTTACAAGTACGTTGTAGCTGAAGCTGTCCTTATCATTCGGCTCGCCGAGATATACGATTTCTCCTTTCCCAACTGTGATTTTCCAAGGAGTAATCGTCTTATATACCTGATTTGCCCGGTATCCGTCAGTAGATGTCGTATTATATCCTGTTGGAACAGAATCAGGAATGATTTCCTTAATCCAATACGTTCCCGCATCTATATATGACGGATCATGTTCATCTTCACCAACTTCTGGGAAAACCGGATCTGTCTCTTTTGTTGATACAATGGTTGTTGCCGGTTGTGTCCCCGCCGGAACATCATCTTCGAATTTTGCCTTACTTGTATCATTTACTTTATAGAGCTCGAACTCGACATTTTCAAGGACTTCAAACTGACCATTGAATTTTCCTAATTTTCTTACACCTACTCTGCCCTTGGCAGGGTCTTTTTTAATGATAGGATAAGTGATCTCCGGATCATCAAATTCGTAAGTAGGATTGCCTTCTGTGACCTGATTGATCTTAATGTCTATCTTTGATGAAGGCTGGTATACGGAGATCTCAATATCGCCGTTATTTACGGTAACTGTTTCAGTGTTCGGATTGTTATGGGTTTTTCCTTCTTCATCAACATAGGTCGTCTTTCCGTCAGTTACCATTCCGGCGCCGACTCTGATGTAGACAGGCGTATCATCAAGGGTGAATGTATCTCTTACACTTGTTTCAACCAGCTTATAGAGTCCTGCATCCATTACCTCTGAAAGTGTATAAAGTGAAGGGTCATTGGCAGCATACCTTGTGCTGATGCTTGCGTTTTCCCCTGCGATTTTATACCTTACAAATTCTTTCTGAGCTGCATCATATTTATAGATTGCAAATGTTGCGTCTACTGAGATTTTTGAATCCTGTTCAGACTGCTTCCTGAGTGCGAAAAGACCTACCTCCGCAACATTGTAGATTGGATGCTCCCTGAACCAGTAGTTATCAACATTGCCCAGTTTTACCATATAGAAACGTACGGTATGCGGAGCTGCACCCGGCGTCTCCGGTGAAACAATCTCTCCTGCTGCATTAAGATAGATATTCTCTATATCAACAAAGTCTGTTTTATTGGCCGCATTAATTCTGGTATCTTCCATATCTTCATGGAAGCCCTCAGGTGCAATTATTTCACGGAAGAAATATGTGCCTGCCGGCAGGAATTCAGATGTATACTTACTTTCATTACCTTCTGAGCCTGCCTGTATATAAGCATCCTGAGCATTGTGATCAAGGTCAGGTACCAGCTTTGACTGTGCTGCGTCCCATTTTGCAACAAATACCTCAAACTGAGCTCCTGTTACCCAGAATTCTGTATCAGAGTATTTTGAAAGCTTGTTGATATAGAACTGATGATATACAGGGTCTTCTATATCAAGAGTAGTAAGGGCTTCTCCAGCTGCCATCCTTGGGTCAGGTGTTTCTACCCACGCTCCGTCACCGTTCTGTGACACAGTGTAAATTGAAGAATACGGATCTGTTGTATTTGTTCCTGCAGGTGCTCCATCTTCCATATAATGCGGATTGACCGTAAATTTGGTATAGATATAATTTCCGTACTCGTTATTTGCAAGCGCAAAGTTTTTACCCTCAGCCGCTGCCGGTGCGGAAACCTCAACTACATAATATGTCTTTCCTAAAATAAGATCATCAAACTGGAATTCTCCGTCTGCATCTGTGGTCACTGCCTGAATGATTCCAAGGCCTTTTGCGTAATCAGTAAGCTCCTGGTCCTCATCAAGGAAATCATCAGCCATAAGTCTGTGGTTTGGAGACGTCGGGTCATCAACAAGCTCACTATGCTTTGTAAGCTCGTTCTGAACCATGTTCTTTGCTTTATCCTCATCATCAAATAATGCAAGAACGGCGTCTTTAAGCAATATATGGGTTCCGTCCTCATCTTCATAGAACTTAACGCCCGGATACGGTGTAGGCGGATAGTCCGCTGCCTCGAAGTAGAATTCTGAATCGGTATCTGCCGGAACCACTACCTTGTACCAGTTTGCAACCGGGTCAAAGTAATAATTGTTCGACTGTCCCTCAACCGGTGCCAGCTGATGACTTTCATCATAAGGAATCTCCCGGAAATAGTATACGCCGGGTTCCAGGTCACCTGTTGCTGCATAACCTTTAAGAGCATCCCCGCCGCCTCCGGCTGCAACAAGAGTTCCTGAAACCAGTTCCATAGTTGCTCCCATATCCAGAAGCTTAACTGTCTCAACTGCCCCCTGCTTGCTTACCAGAGTGGATACTCCTGTTTCGGAATTATATTCATTGCTTAAGCCTTCACCGTATGTAACAGTTGTTGCGGTGCCGTTTACATTATCTTCCTTGTACATGTGAAATCTGGCGCCGTTAAGACCTTTATCATGATCGGTATGGTCATATTTATACATAAGGATACGAGGCTTCTTATGAGTATCATTTACGCTGATGGTGCTGCTTGTGCCCCATGTTACGCCTGCAGAAGAAGCTCCTTCTTCATACTCAGCTATTGTTCCTATCTGCACGCTTCCGTCAGATCCGACAAATACAAGACGGTCAGGTGCCTTGTTCCATACTTCGTCATCAGGTGACTGTGTCTCTGAAAGAACATAAATGCCCGGAAGAAGGTCGTTGAAAGTTACAGATGCGGAAGTCATCTGAACAACCTTCTCTTTGTTGGCATCAGTTTTAACAGCAGCAATATCCTGCGGATTAACCGATGCTGCTCCTGCGCTTGTTTTTGAAGATGCGTCATAGAAAGTGAATTCAGCTCCTGCAAGCATCTCGATAAACGCCACCATCGTGCTGTAGGTCTTGGCATAAGTTCCGGTCTTTGTAAGCGTTATCTGAGCCTTCTTCGGGTTTAAAACAGGTGCACTTGGCGTAAGCTCTGTTGTTCCATTCCTGAAATAAACACTTCTGGCATGCTTTGCATCGTCTTCTGTAATTTCAAGATAATACTTTGCGGTATTATCAATGATATAGTCGGAATTTGTCCATGTCTCAACTGCATAGTAAAGGCCCGGATCCATAAAATCAGTCAGCAGGCGGCCACTTGAATTTGTTGAATATGATTTTACCTTAACAGCCTGATCTTCTTTTCCGGCTTCATATTTATATACATCAAAGGTAACACCGTTAAGGGCACTTCCCTTGCTTCCGGCAGCATTTGCCGAATATTTATAAAGAATACCGCGGGCTTTTGCAGGTGTGTTTTCCACCTTGATCGGGCTCTGCGGATACTTCTTGCTGTCATCAGTGATGGAAGAGTCCGATACCTGGTTTTCGCCCGCTGCAAGGGTAATTCTCTTATAGAAGTACTGAGTATTTCCGCTGTTCCATACTGTCCAGCCGGCCGGAACGGTATTCAGGCTCTCGTTGCCTGCGTCAATCTTATACTGGGTTGCAGGAACCTGCTCAAACAGCCAGTAATCTCCCGGAACCAGATTATCAAATGAAGCTTTACCGGAAGCATCTGTCTTGGTATCTCCAATACGTACCTTCAGTTCTGCATCATCATCATATGTCTCTGCAGAAGGATCGCCCACCTTGTAAAGTACGAATGTTACATTCGGGAAAACAGCTTCACTTCCGGTGTCCATTTTGACCTTAGTCACATCTACTTTTGCAAGCCTTACGTTTTCGGCGGTCGGAGCAACGGCCGGCGAACCGTCTACAGGTGTGGTAACCTCTATCAGATCGGTAAGCGGAAGGTATCCTTGAGGAGTTTTTGTTTCCTTGAGCCAGTAGCTTCTTCCCGGAAGAAGGTTTGTAAATACTGCCCAGCCTGTGTTGTCTGTATTTACACTGGCAAGCTTTGAAGCTTCTGCTCCTGTTGAGCTTGTATAAAGCGTAAACTCTACACCCTGCATAGGCAGGCCTGATACGCTGTCCACTTTCTGAATCTTCACGCTTGTCTTGGCACGGTTTGTAACTTCCACCTCGACACGCTTTTCATCTTCTGCGCTGCTGAAGCTGAATTCATAAATAGTTTCATTCAGTTCATATGCATCTGAAGCAGAAAGCTCCTTAATATAGTAAGTAGTATCTGCCTGAAAATCTTTATATGTTGAATAACCGACACCTTGTTTTCCGGTCTCGGCATCGTATGAGGTTCTGACAGTCTCAAGACGGTTTGTTCCTGCAGCTGCATCAGCCTCTGATGCATATATTCCGAAAGCTGCCGAATAAGATGCCTCAGATTCACTCTGGTCAGATGTCTTTTTAACAATCTCAACCTGTCTGGTCTTCAGCATATCCGTAACATCGATAATTACATTGCTGCTCTGGCTTACAACAAATGTTCCGTCTTCAGCTGTGTCATAAAGATCCCTAACTGTAGAATCTGTTATTTCTTCAGACCACTTATATGTTCCGTCATGAAGAACCACGTAAGGGGAAGTTGATACGCCTGTAACATCAAGGTATGTCGTTACCTTTACAGGGACTCTGCCGCTTCCGCTTTCTTTGCTGACATCCGTATACCCAAGAAGGGTTCCGTCTGAATCTTTATCTGCAATTCCGTAAAGTACATTGCCTTCACTGTCTTTGATCGTGAACGATACACCCGGCAGGTACTGGTAACCTGTGTAACCGCCTGCTTCGCCCTTCTTTCTGAATGTGATCTTCTGAAGGTATTTGTTTTCGATAGGAACTTCTACCTCTGTGATTTTGTTCGGCTCGACTATATGAACAGCTGTAACCTCATCACTCAGCCTGTAGTTTGCAGGTGCCTTTGTTTCCTTTATGGCATACCACTTGCCGGAAGGAAGTCCCTGTGAAAGAGCCTTGCCGTCTGCCCCCGTTTTAAGTGTGCCCACAGGCTGTGCGCCGTCGGGGATGGTTGTGGTTTCAGAATCAAACGGTCCGTAAATATTGAATTCTGCATTCGGAAGAACCTTCGACTTGTTATCTGAATCCACCTTTGTGATTCTGAAGCTGCCGGCATAGTTTCTGTTGATAAACTGATTATCCGTTGTGCCGATTCCGCTTACCTTACCGTTTTGAATCTCAATTGTTTTTATTTCTGATGAAAGCGTATATCCTTTTTCAATGAGGGCCTGTGAAAGAGCCGTCTCCTTAAGGGTATATGTTCCCACAGGAATCTTATGGAAGATCACCTGGCCGCTGCTGTCTGAAACAGCTGTGTATGTTTTTGAACTGTCAGTTGTTGATGTGAGTGTAAATTCAACACCCGGCAGATTTGTGGTTTCAGTGCTGTATGCATCGCCAAGGCCGACCTTGGTGAATACAAGGGCACCAAAGCCTTCGGCAGGGTTTTCAACGTCAAATCCGTATACATCGGTATCTTTGAGTGCCGCAGGCGTATCGGCTGTTCCCTGACCGATTCCGGTTGAATTTCCGTACTTGACCGAAGTAACTTTTCCGTCATCATCCGCGGTTATTTCAATAACAAAATACTGCGGGGCAAATCCGGTCATTTCTTCCTTCAGCCAGTAAGTATCTGCCTTTATTGCTGAAAAGCTTACAATACCCTGTGCGCTGATTGCAGGATCGTTTTCGCCCGGCTTATTTGTGAGCGGCTCATGCTGAAGGTTATATGCCATTTTGCCGTCAGCCTTGAAGAGCGTAAATACAGGCTTTCCGTATTCAGCCTGAAGTTTCTCATCCAGAACATAGCGTTCGCTGCCGTAGGTGATGTATTTTGTTGTCTTAAGTCCGATGTTTGCAACATCGCCGTCAAACTTGGCAATGCTGAATTTTTCGTAGTCGGTATACTCTTTCTGAGCAGTGTCACCAACCAGTTTGTATTTCAGCTTTGCATCATTTCTGAGGTTATATACTATAGTCTCATCATATACGCTCGGATCTGTCAGATATGGATCATACGGATACACAACCGTATATTCGTAAACAGTATCAATTGCATCTCCTGCATCAATATACTGGTACGGTGTTGCTTCTTCTTTATTATATGAATCCAGTTTCTTGAACGTGATGGATTCAATGTTTCCGCTTCCGTCAACTGCAACTGTGTAATCCGTGTCCTTTACAAGCTGAACATCCTGGGCAATTCCGCCTGTAGTAACGTGTTTGATGTAAACCTCAGGCTTTCCGTTTGAATCGGTGGCAAGCTTGCCTTTGCCGCCGGCTGCATCTGTTGAAACAACATCTGTCAGGACATAGTCTGTCATTCCCAGACGGCCCAGTCTGTTCTGGGACTCGCCTTCATCAAGTTCCTCATATACCTTTATCTGATAAGTTACGGAGAAAGTTTTATCAGTTTCATTTAACGAATAAACAGGTGAAAATGATTCATCCTTATTATTATAGATGGTATCGCCGTTGACCATGGACTTATCCATCTTCCATTCGGAATCTGCACCTATTTCTACAGATGCAGGGTCAAGCTTCTTTTCATAGGTGCCGTCTACACCATCCTTGGTGTATGTAGCATAGAATGTGAAGTCATCAAAAACAGCCTCGCCCGGAACGGTCTCGAGGTTCTTTGATTTCATCCAGATATCTATTGTTCCTGTTGAGCCCCTCGGAAGGTTCTCAGTGAGGACAATGACGTATTTTTTAAGCAGTGAATTATAATACATGCTCTTCACTGCCTGCCCTGCCCATACATATGTACCGTCATCTGCTGTCTGAGGGTAAATTCCTTCAGGCAGTGAGAACTCAAGCCTTGATGTATTAACAGCATTTATGTTGTCAGGAATACTGTATGACAGGTGGTAATAAAAACCTGTCTGGCCTGCCTGCAGATCTGTAACGCCTTCGTTCAGCAGAACATCTGAAGTGAACGTTATACCAAATCCTGAGTCGCCTGATGCTCCAAGGCTCTTTGCCGGTGCGGCAAGACTCTTGACAGCCTTTGGTGCCTCCTTGGCCGGTTCAGGCTCTGATTCTGCTTCAGGTTCAGTTTCTGCCTCAGTTTCAGCCTCAGTCTCTGCCTCCTGAGTTTCAGCCTCAGAAACTTCCTCCGAGGTCGTTTCTTCCCGGGCAGCATCCTGCTGTGCTTCCACCACAGGCAGAATTTCTTCGAGGCCGGCAGCTTCTTCAAAGACGCTTGTCTCCTCTTCGGTAATTGCCGGCATTTCACCATCGGCGTCGGCGAATGAGCTTACCGTTGTCACCGCGCCTGATGAAAGTACCATTACAAGTACCAGCATCCCTGCTATGATTTTCTGTAAAAATTTCCGCATTACTTTCTCCGTTTCTTTTTCATGCATCAGCTTATGGTTCTATAAGCCTTTTCAAGTACCACTTCTTTATGTATATGTTTCTCAGCAAATCTTTCCGTGATCCTGTTGATGACAATATCCCGGCCGTTCTCATTGGCGACAGTAAGTATCAGCGAGAACTGGGTAGGACTTGACTGAGTATAAACATCGTTGCTTCGAAGACTGGTTGCAAGTATCTTGTGCATCACTTCCATGTCTTCTTTTAACTGCGGCGTTCCCACGCCCGGATTTCTTACATCGTTCAGCGAAAACAGAAGCAGGTACTTCTTTTTCTGTGAACGGCGGCTGGACCTTAAGTTTACCTGATAGATATTCTTGAAAATATCAAAGCTGCAGAAGAAGGTTCCTTTGCCGTGATCATCTTTCAGATTCTTTTCAAGATCCATGATGTCAACAGCCTTGTTTTCCAAATGCTTAAGTATTTCCCTGTATGCTTCCTGAAGTGCCTCGCCCGGGTTTACACCCATTGTCTGCGAAAGCATCTCAACCACTTTGTAGTAATAATCAAGTGCCTGAGAGGCAGCGCCCAGCTTCAGATATGCGTTGATTTTCTCAATATGGATTTTTTCATCCAGCTGATCGATCTTTGCAGAGTTTTCGCATATGCGGATGACATCCTCATACCGGCCCTTCTCGTGATAGTATCTGCAAAGGGCTGCCACGCATCTGGTATACATGTTCCTGTAGTAAACATTCTGGAACATTACCCAGTCGAGAGATGTATCCTTTGGCATGAACTCGCCTGCGTACAGGTTGTATGCAGACATCAGGTATTCGTACCTTGCGTCAGGATCCGGTTCCTTTCCTGCGAACTGCATCCATTTTTCAAATTCAAAGCAGTCAATCTCTGCCGGAACATCAGGATTCCAGGAATATGAATTTCTGCTCAGTAAAATGCATTCAACATCCTCGTCCGGGAAAAATTTACCGAGCTCACTTCTGCATCTGTACACAAGATTTCTGAGTGCGCCCCGGGGATTATCAATCTCTTCATCCGGCCACAGTA
>JAZUFV010000083.1:0-6219 GCA_045640845.1 Lachnospiraceae bacterium | reverse complement strand
TCTTTCAGTTAAATGGGCGCTGTTGCTCATCTAAATAAAAAAGGAGGCGTAGACATGTTATCTAACTTTATTGTTTGTCTGGCAATATTCGTTATCTGTCAGGCAATAGGTGACTTTGTAGGTATGAAAACAAAAGGTATTCTGTCATCAGTTTTCGTAGCTACACTGTTATATCTTATAGGTATCTGGACAGGTGTTCTTCCTGCTGAGTTTCTTGAAACAGCGGGAATTTCAAAGACAATTACCAACTTTGCCCTTATGATGGTTATTGTTGCTGCCGGAACAAGCATTTCGATCAGAATGCTTCTCAAGCAGTGGAAGACCTGCCTTATCTGCCTTGCAACAATAGTTTGCGTTATCGCAGCATGCTTCACACTTGGCGCACTGCTTGTAGGACGTGAAAACGCTATCGCAGCAACTCCTGCAGTTGCCGGTGGTATGGCAGGCGCAACCGTAATAGGAAATGCCGCTGTTGAAAAAGGATTCCCTAATGCAGCAGCTCTTGCCTACATGGTTGTATTCGCACAGGGTCTTATCGGATTCCCTATCATGTCCAATATTGCCCGTGGTGAGATGAAGCGCAGACTGAAGGATTACAGGAACGGAATTGTTGAGTACAAGATCGATGAAGCATCAGCAGGCTCATCAAAGAAGCTTATTCCTCAGATCCCTAAGAAATACAATACTCCACCTGTTATCCTTGCAAGAGTACTTATCGTTGCAGCTATAGGCGTTCTGCTTTCACAGCTCACAAACGGAAAAGTACATCAGCTTGTATGGTGCCTGGTTCTTTCGGTAGTACTTACATCTATCGGATTCCTTGATGAAGATTCTCTTACAAAGGCAAAAGCAAGCGGACTTGTAAGCATATTCATGGTCGGAAATATTGTTTACGGACTTGTAGGCACACCGTTCTCAGAGTTCGTAAAACTCCTTCTCCCTCTGCTTCTTATCCTCGTTGTCGGAGTTATCGGCATTGCAGTCGGAAGTATTGTTATGGGCCTTATCCTCAAGGTTTCATGGAGAAATGCAATCCTTATGGGTATCTGCTGCCTTTGCGGTTATCCGTTCACAGTAATGGTTATCGAAGAAGGTGCACGTGTTAACGCACAGAATGATGATGAGTACAATTACCTCACAAAGACACTTGTTCCTGATGTAACAGTAGCAGGTATCGTATCAGTAACTGTTTGCTCAATCCTCATTGCAGGTATATTTGTTGGCTTACTTTAATTCCTGAAGTTTTCCATTATAAGAAACCGGCGTTCCATTTTATGGGATGCCGGTTTTTTTATTGCCATTTTTCATAAGAACAACTTTTCGGCCGAGGAACAGAAAAATGACTGGTCTGAAATGTCAGTTTAGTCCATAATAAAGAAAAACTCAGGCTGCCCATTTAAGCAGAATGCCGACTGATACGCGGCAGAGTGAATAGTGGAGGCATATGAAGATATCTTTATTCAAAAAAAATCCTGATCGTGTGGTTCTTCCGCCGGATAATGAAAGGAAATTTCTGGGGCTTTTCGTAAAGGAAAAGTCATTTTACCGGGTGTTTCTTTCCCTGTTGGCCATAATTACACTGCAGCATGTTGCAAATATTGCAGTGAACCTGGCAGATAATCTGATGCTGGGTTCATATACCGAGCTTGCTCTCTCAGGAGCATCGATAGTAAACCAGATCCAGAGCATTCTGCAGATGAGTGCTGCCGGATTCGGTATGGGCGTGGTTGTTTTGGGTTCGCAGTACTGGGGACAGGGCAAGACCGGCCCTATCAAGAAGATTATCTCCATGGCAATAAAATTTGCCTTTATTCTGGGTGTCATTTTCTTTGCAGTCACAAAACTTTTTCCGCATACAGTTCTTTCTGCTTTTACAACAGATGAAGCCGTCATTCAGGAAGGTATGCGCTATCTCGACATAATGAGCTGGACATACATTATTTTTGCAGTGTCAAACTCATTGATGTTTGCGCTTCAGGCGGTTGAGACTGCATTTATCGGAACAGTAATGTCCGTCAGCACACTTTGTATAAATATCTGCCTTAATTACTGCCTGATCTTCGGAAACTTCGGTTTCCCTGAACTGGGAATACGCGGTGCAGCATTTGCAACCCTGACAAGCAGGGTAGTTGAACTTATCATTGTTGTTGTTTACGTGCTTGCTATAGATAAAAAACTGAAATCAAAGATCGGCGAACTCCTGCAGTTCGACTTTACTCTGGTAAAAGACTTTATCAGGGTATCCATGCCGGTTGTTGTGACCGGGCTTCTCTGGGGTGTTTGCCAGGCAGCCCAGACCATGGTCCTGGGCCACATAGACATAACCGTGGACGGAGTATATTATTCTCCGGGCACTTGCATTGCGGCCACCAGCATTGCCATGACTGTGTATTCAATATTTTCCGTGGTTTATCTTTCGTCAGCAAATGCAACCCAGATTGTCATAGGCAAGACCATAGGGCAGGGGGATCTGCACAAAATAAGGGCATATTCAAAAACACTTCAGGGCTTATTTATAATCATAGGTATTGTATCGGCACTGCTGCTGTTCCTGCTGAGGGAGCCTATAGTGGGCATTTATTCTGTTTCACCTGAAGCAAAAGACCTGGCGATACAGTTTCTTACAGTGTTCTGTGTCACTGTGCTTTTTTCCAGCTTCGAGTATCCTATCGAAGGCGGAATCATTGCCGGCGGAGGCTGGACAAGCTATCAGGCATGGATGGACAACCTCTTCATCTGGCTTATATCCATTCCGTGTGCCTGCCTGAGCGCGTTCGTATTCCATTTCCCGCCTGTGGTCACCTTTGCCTGCCTTAAGGTGGATCAGCTTCTGAAGACTATACCTAATACAATAGTCTGCAACCGCTTCCGTTGGGCAAGGATCCTTACACGGGATTCTGAAGGTTGACCGGAAAGCAATTACAGGGATTGAATCATGGAAATATCAAAGCTGAATTTCTGGGAATATATTTTTCTGGATGCGGAGCAGATGCGCACATCCCTTTCAGATTATCTGATGAACCGTGTCAGAAAGGGCTTTGGCAAAGCGTTTTCCTTGCAGGATGAAAACAGCATAGTCGCTTATATAATAACAAGCCGGGACAGCATCGGACTGAGGATAGATTATATTTATACTCATCCGCAGCTGCGGCGCAGAGGATATGCCACACAGCTGCTCCAAAGGGTCACGCAGGACGAAAACGGACCTGCAAGGGTGAATCTGAGTGAAAGTCTTGCGAAATATGAGACAGTATCAAAATGTCTGCTTAAATCAGGATTCATCAAAGCAGGCGGCGGCCTGATATATAATATTTCGTTTGATGAAAAAATGTGGCAGTGGGCTGAGTGCCTGAAGATTAACAGAATGAAGGAGCTTCTGCTGAGGAATGATACAGAGTGCACTGCATTCCGGGATATGACTGAATCCGCCAGAGAGCAGCTGCTGAATTCAAAAAACAATGAATTCAGAAACCGGCTGGATCCTCTTCCTTATCTGACCGAAGGCGGCTGCAGAGCCGATGAGGAAATAAGCATAGCTATGTGCAGGGGCGGCACTTTATGCTCTTATGTTCTGATTACACGCCCTACGGAGGATACAGTCTGCTTTGAACAAATATCAGAGTCAGAAGAAAAAATCGGCAGCGGGAGTGTGACGGCACCTCTCTGCTGCGCAATGGAAAAAATACGAACGAAGCCGGAAATAAAGAAAATGACGATGTTTATCCCTGATGAGAATACAGCATCCAAAAAATTTCTGATGTTTTTTATTCCGGAAGAAAATATTACAACTTCACGAAACGAGATTTTTATCTATGCACCGTCAGTTGTCTGAATTCAGAAAGGACATAAGCTTTTCATACCAGCCGTGGGTGAAAAAAGCACATCTGTTTTTATCACGTCCGTAAAAACCATTGCCGTCTGTTATTGAAACCGCTCTGCATCCGCATCCGCAATAATGCAGGTATCTGCAGTCTGCACAATCGGGATTATTATTCAGAAGGTCACCGGCAGTCAGCTCGCGGAAATGTTTATAAGCAGCGCCGTTCATACATTCGTCCAGGGAATGTTCGGTCAGTTTTAAACATTCGTCTTCAAGAAATGTTCCGGCAGTCAGTATGCACGGCAGCACCCTGCCCTCATCTGAGATGTAAAATGAACTGTCTATGCCGGTGCAGGTACGGTTAAGCTCAGGATCAGTACATGAATGCAGACACGGAATCACAGAACAGTCTTCCGGATGCGTTGGATTTATTGTAAGAAAACCCGCCATCATAACATTAATATCCGGTTTTTCTTTAAGAAGTACCGGCAGATAATCAAGATATATCTGAAACATTTCCTCATTACTGAACAGAGATAAGCCTTTTTCTTCAGTGAAATCTCCAATCGGCTGTACCGCGCAAATGCGGAAGTCATCGGCACCGATTTTGGCGATAAACTGCACGGTTTCTTTAAGTGTATGAAGGTTCCCTTTATGAACACACATTGACACAGCAGTGTGCAGACCTCTTTCATGACACTTTTTAATGGCCGCGATGGCCAATTTTTCCGCTCCTGGAACGCGGCGCATCCAGTCATGGTGGCCAACGCCGTCAAAGCTGATCTGAACTTCCGGATGCATGTCATATTTCTGAAACAGATCCAGCAGGTTATCGTCCAAAAGAAACCCGTTTGTACACAGCCTTGAAACACACATATGGGAATCATACATGGCTTTCAGCAGGACGGGCAGATCCTTTCGGGTCAGCGGCTCTCCGCCGGTAAGCGAGATATTTCTGACAGATGCATCAGCCAGCTTCTGAATTACCTGAAGCATCTCATCTGTGGACAGATCAGTCTGGCCGTGCTGATGTTCCGTTATGAAGCAATGGCGGCAGGAAGCATTGCAGCTTCCTGTAACAGACCAATGGACAAGTTGTATCTTCGGAGTGGGGATTTCGCAGTATCTTTGAAAAAGCGGCAGATTCTCACTTCCGCTCGCTTCACGGATAAACCCTTTTTGCAAAGCACGTTCAAATAGCTTATCAATGCCATGAATGGAAGCAAAAAGACTGCAGTCTGTTTTTCCATCACACAACCGCAGCAGAAATAATAAGCTGTCATTTAGTTCGAGAAAAGTTCCGGCGTTCAGATCCACCAGAACTTTATCCTTTCCTCCGTTAAACCCACGGAGAACAATATGATCCGCCAGGATGTATTTCATGCAGGTCCCCTTACAAAGACTATTGCCGAAGCAGCGGGTGGCTGCGGCATTTCAGACAATTGTTATGCGTAAAAAATGACTTCGCATAATATTTTATGAGCTTTGCTTTCTTCTCCGCCTGCAATCTGGTCTATATCTTCTGCAGATAATTTTCCGAAATCTTTCAGATCTTCTTCTGTCAGGTCAACTCCCAGACGTTCGCCGATGTCAATCAGTTCTTCAACAGACTGCGGCGGAGCAGCTTCAATTTCTTTTTTTATTTTCTCGTTTTGGTTGAGCTTTTCAAGGGCAAGCTGTAATTTTTCGTTCATGATAAAAGTCTCCGGTTATACATTCATTAAGTATTGCTGTACATTACGATTTCGTAGAACTTCATTGTTCATATCTGGTTATCCGCGAAGAATCTTTCCGCCTGCAATCTGGTCTATTTCTTCTGCAGATAATTTTCCAAAGTCGCTCAGATCTTCATCTGTAAGAACTATTCCGAGACGCTTTGCAGCTTCAATCAGATCCTCAGAAGTTTTAGGCGGATTCTGCTCAAGTTCTTTTTTCAGCGCCTCGTCCTGCTTAAGTTTTTCACTAAGAAGTTTCAATTTTTCATTCATGGTAAGCCTCCTGTTTTACGGTTATTACTGTGTTGCTGCTCATAATGGCTGCTTCATAAAGCCGCTTGTACTGAGATGAATCAATTATAGAATACCGCTTCGGGAAAGACCATATATAAAATAATTAATTCTGAATCATAGAGTAAAATTTGAAACTTCTTCTGCGTCATACAGAAAACTTAACAGAATAGCGTTTGGTCCTGCGGAGGTGTTTTTGGGATAAATAGGACCAAAGTAAAATAGTATTTGGTCCTGCGGAGGCGTTTCAGGGGTGTATAGGACCAAAGTAAAATAGTATTTGGTCCTGCGGAGGCGTTTCAGGGGTGTATAGGACCAAAGTAGAATAGCGTTTGGTCCTGCGGAGGCGTGTCAGGGGTGTATAGGACCAAAGTAAAACAGCGTTTGGTCCTG
>JAZUFV010000082.1:0-9157 GCA_045640845.1 Lachnospiraceae bacterium | reverse complement strand
TTCCTTTTGCGGGAGGTTACCACTGGTGCACGGAAATCCGCCGCATTTCACGCGTTCCCATTGTTTTCATCTCATCTGCCTCGGACAGCATGAACATTGTAATGGCCATGAACGCCGGTGCCGACGATTTTATCGCAAAGCCTTTTGACCTTAACGTCCTGATGGTAAAACTGCAGGCAATTTTAAGAAGAAGCTATGACTTTGCAGTTTCGTCTCCTGTTCTTTCCCACAGGGGCGCATTTCTGAATACGGGAGACGGCACCCTTACAGTCAACGGCCTGAAGATCGAACTCACCAGAAACGAATACCGGATTCTCTTAAGCCTCATGGAAAATAAGGGCAAAACCGTCACCCGCGAAAAGCTTATGCAGCGTCTTTGGGAAACTGACTGTTTTGTGGATGAAAACACCCTTACGGTAAATATCGCAAGGCTCCGGAAGAAGCTTGACGGCGCAGGCCTTGCTGATTTCATAACAACCCGTTTCGGCGTGGGATATATAATCGAAGAATGAAGCTTTTTCTGAAATATCTTAGATCAAAACTGAAAGTTATTATCATGTTCCTGTTTTTTGCAGGTGTCATAATATGTTCAGCCTTACTGTTTTCAATACCGCTGATTGCTGCCGCCTACCCGCTTTTTCTTTGTTTTGTCGCAGGAATCATCATCCTGATCGTTGACTTTTTCCGGACAAAAAATAAGCATGAGCGCCTTTCGCTCCTTAAAGAAAGCACGGACGCTCTCCCGGTTGTTTCCGAAAACGAAAAAGATATTATTGAACAGGATTATATTGATATTCTGAACGCCCTCCGGGCTGAAATGAATGACAGGATACTGAAGGAAGATACCCGTTATCAGGATATGATCGAGTATTATACCGTCTGGGTCCATCAGATAAAAACACCTATTGCGGCCATGAAACTGGCAGTGGAAAATGACGATTCCGAGCTTTCAAGAAATATCTCGGTCCAGCTTTTCCGCACTCAGCTGTATGTTGACATGGTCCTGGCCTTCCTGAGGCTGGGCTCCGAATACACGGATTATGTTTTCAGGGACTGTGATCTTGACAGCATCATCAGATCTTCTGTCAGAAAATTTGCTCCTGAATTTATTGCAAGGAAACTAAGCCTGAATTATGGTCCGGTTTCAGCCACTGTCACCACTGATGAAAAGTGGCTTTCCTTCGTAATAGAACAGATTCTTTCAAATGCGCTCAAATATACCAGATCCGGCAGCATCTCCATAAATATGACCGGTCCTTTGACGCTTTGTATTTCCGATACCGGAATAGGGATTGCCGCCGAGGACCTTCCGCGCATATTTGAAAAAGGATATACCGGCTGCAACGGCCGCATCGATAAAAATGCAAGCGGACTCGGGCTTTATCTGGTAAAGCGTGTCTGCGGCAATATCGGGATTGACATTTCCGTAAGCTCCGCGGCCGGCTCCGGAACCTGCGTTTCACTTTCATTTCCCGAAAATAAAAACCTTTACGACTGATTCTTACACAAATGTAAGAAATTAACCCGATTTTGTAAGTCCATCAAATGGAATGGAACTATTTTACAGCGTAAAATTGCCCTGAAAACAGGAGGTATATTATGACAATTTTAGAAGTAAATAACCTTAAAAAAATTTATACCGCACGCACCGGTGCCAACAAGGTTGAGGCGCTGAGGAACGTGAGCTTTTCTGTTGAACAGGGCGAATTTGTTGCCATTATGGGCGAATCAGGTTCAGGAAAAACAACACTTCTGAACATCTTAGCGGCTCTTGACCGCCCTACAGCAGGAAGCGTATGTCTTGACGGAAAAGAGCTTTCCAAGCTGAAGGAGGCTGATGTTTCAGTCTTCAGACGCGACCATCTGGGATTCGTTTTTCAGGAATTCAACCTGCTGGATACTTTCACACTGGAGGATAACATTTACCTTCCTCTTGTTCTGGCAGGAAAAAGCCACAGTGAAATGCAGAGCCGCTTAAAGCCTCTGGCTGCACAGCTTGGTCTGACTGACTTATTAAAAAAATTCCCTTATGAAGTATCAGGCGGTCAGAAGCAGAGGGCGGCTGTTGCACGTGCCCTTATCAATGACCCGTACCTCATTTTTGCGGACGAGCCTACGGGAGCACTGGATTCAAAGTCTTCCGATGAGCTCTTAAGACTCTTTGATAAATTCAACAGCATGGGACAGACCATCCTCATGGTAACCCATTCCATCAAGGCTGCATCTGCAGCTTCAAGAGTCCTTTTCATAAAGGATGGCGAGGTTTACCATCAGCTTTACAAGGGTGAAGACACCTCGGAACAGCTTTATGCAAAGATTTCGGATACACTTTCGCTTCTGCAGACCGGAGGTGATAAACGGTGAAATTCACTCTTTATCCGCGTCTTGCAATAACCGGCATGATAAAAAACCGGAAGCTGTACCTTCCGTACATCCTTTGCAGCATCGGCACAGTCATGATGTTTTATATCATCTCATCCATGTCTGCCTCTCCGCTGCTAAGGCCTCTTGAGGGCGGAACCAGTCTGGCGTTTATACTGGAGCTGGGCAAGTATGTAATAGCCTTTTTTTCACTCATCTTCCTTTTATATACCAACACCTTCCTGATGAGGCGCAGGTATAAGGAATTCGGCCTTTATAACATCCTGGGCATGAACAAGCACAACATCTCGCGCATTGTTCTGCTGGAATCATGGTTCGTTGCCATAATAGGAATTGTCGGCGGCCTTCTGGCCGGGATCATTCTTTCCAAACTGGCTGAGCTGGGACTTATGAAGGTCATAGGAGCTGACATTGACTACAGGCTGACATTTGAGCCTCAGAGCATAGGCATGACCGTTATTCTTTACGCAGTCATTTTCCTGCTGCTGATGGTAAAGTCACTGATAATGGTAAGAAAATGTAAGCCTCTGGAGCTTCTTTCAAGCGAAAATGTGGGTGAAAAGCCACTGAAGGTAAACTGGGCTGTGGCCGTTCTGGGTGCTGCCATACTTATCGCCGCATATATCATGGCTTTCAGGATAGATAATGCACTTTCCGCATTTACCCTCTTCTTTGTTTGCGTGATCATGGTCATCGCGGCCACTTACATGCTGTTTATGGCAGGGTCCGTAGCCCTTTGCAGGCTGCTGCAGAAAAACAAAAAGTACTACTATAAAAAGCAGCACTTTCTTTCTGTTTCAAACATGGCATTCAGAATGAAAAGGAACGGCGCAGGCCTTGCTTCCATATGCATACTTGCCACCATGGTGCTTGTAATGATCTCATCCACATCAAGCCTTTATTTCGGAATAGATGATTCACTGAACGCCTCTTTTCCGCAGCCGGCCCGCATGACCATAAGCGTGCCTGATATAGACAGCTTTACGCCGGAAAACATAGAAAGGATCCGTGCAGAATACGAAGATGTTTTTGAAAGAAGGAAGTTTGTTCCCGAAGATGTGGTTGAGTACAGCTACTGCACCATTGCGGGGCTTATCACGCCCGACGGGATTCTGTTCAACGTTGAGCGCAGAGACTCACTGATCAATTACAAAAATCTGGTCACAGTGACTTTTCTTGCGGCAGATGATTATAACAGGCTGTATGGCACAAGTCTTGACCCCGGCCCCGGTGAAGCTTATATCTACTCCAATAACAAGTATTTTGATACAGACCGCATTACCGGTGAGATGCTGGATCTGGCTGTTGCCGGTAGAATTGAAAAAGATCCTCATATCTACAACTCCATGATGCAGGTTTCTTCAACCCTGCTGGCGGTAATTTCCGACTTTGGCCAGATCAGGCCGATGGAGCAGCTGCATTACTCGGAATATGATATACCGCTGCTTGAAAAGTATTATTACTACGGATTCGGATCATCGGAGTCTGATGATAAGGTTTCTTCCACGATCCATGCCCAGATGGAGAATATTTTTGAAAGAGACACACTGATCTGGGATGACGGCTTATCCTTCTCGGCAGACTGCCGTGCAGATGCAAAAGAGAATTTTTTCTATACCTTCGGAGGGCTTTTCTTTGTGGCTATAATACTTTCCATCCTCTTTATTGCCGCTGCCGTAATGATAATCTACTATAAGCAGATTTCAGAGGGCTATGAAGATCAGGCGCGCTTCAATATCATGCAGAAGGTCGGAATGACAGAAAAGGATATTAAGAAGACCGTAAACTCACAGGTGCTTACCGTTTTCTTTGCTCCTCTCGTCATGGCCGGATTACACCTTGTTTTCTCATTCAATATGATATGGGAGATACTCAGGGCGTTCAGCATGGCGAACAAAAAGTTTGCGATCATAGTGACCGTGATCTCGTTCATTATATTTGCGGTATTTTACGCGATCATTTACAAGATCACTGCCCAAAGCTACTACCGCATAGTTTCCGGTACAAAAGGGCAGCACGAAACGCGCTGACTATTTTGCAGCCTTAATGCGGGACCAAATGGCTTCTCCGCACACATTGATGATAACGCCAATGAAAAGTAATACAGAACCTATATAGAAATTCACTGTCAGCGGCTCCTGAAGAAATACAACGCCCAAAACAGCTGATGAGAATGCCTGGACAGGGTAAAATGCCGAGCAGATATTTGCTTTGATGCTTTTCAGGCTGATGCTCCAGAACATATTTGCCATACCTGTGCAGATGAGCCCGAGATACAATACAGAAAGGACAGACTCTGTATTTATCACAGCCGGTGCAGCCTTAAGTTCAAATACAGAAAAGATCGCGCACGGAATGATTCCCAATGCCGTTGACACCAGTGAAATCTGCTCCGCACTGTAAAATTCAGTTATTTTCCGGGTCAGTACGGACATCAATGACCACGTAATTACTGCGGCCACTGCAAGAACCAGGCCTAATACATTTATTTCCCCGGTTTTTACATTGATCACCACAGCTACTCCCACAATAGAAAGTATCAGCCCTGCTATGGTATACGGCGACATTTTTTCCTTAAGGACCGGAACCGCCAGGGCTGATATTGCCACCGGCATCATTGAATTTATGAGAGAAGCCAGTGATGCATCCAGAAACTTTACCGAATACACATTCATCCCTACTCCCAGAGCATAACATACCAGCCCAAAAAGCAAAAAGTAAGGCCAGTGTCTTGCCTGGATCTTGACCATTCCCTTCTTCAAAGCAAACGGCAATACAAAAAGACTTGCCAGTATATACCTGCAAGTCAATATTGTAACCGGTGGGATAAATGCAGCCGCGCTCTTGCAGACCACATAATAACTCCCCCATAAAAGAAACGGGATAATAAGGATAATATATTTTTTTGCCATAAATGACCTAGCGTTCCATTGTCATGTTCAGCTTGTACCTGCTGCCCACATAAAAGCTTTCTGAATATTCAACACAATGCTTGTCTTTATCATACGCGTGACGGACCGTCTTCAGCATCGGCGAGTCCTCATGGAGTTCAAGCAGTGCAGCTATCCGCATTCCTGACATCACTGAGGTGATGGTCTGCTCAGCAGACGCGATACTGACTCCGCAGTCCGCTTCCAACAGATAATAAAGAGAATTGTTTACAAGTTTTGATGTGTCCAGATTAACGCACATCTCTTCCGGGATATACATATTCTGATAACATAAAGGGTCCCCGTCAGCATATCTCAGTCTTTCTATCTGCCTCAGTTTTACCTGTTCCTCCAGACCGATTTTTGCAGCCAGCTCTTTGTCCGCTGCAACCACTTTTGTGCTGAGCACATATGAAGAACATTTGATTCCCTGGGATTTCAGTTCCTCAAACAGACCTGTCAGTCTGTTCAGGCTTCTCGGAACAGCTTTTCTGCTTACCAGGGCACTTTTTCCGAATCCTCTTTCAAGAACCTGATCCGAAACCAGTTCACTTATTGCTCTTCTTACAGTTACTCTGCTGACATTATACTTCTGGCACAACTCGTTCTCTGTGGCCAGAACATCTCCCGGCTTTAACTCGCCTGACTCAATAGTGCTTTTTATATCTTCTTTTACAACAAAATATAAAGGCCCTTTTTTCATTATCTAAATATCGCTCCCCATTAAAATTGTAATATCTTAAGCTTTTAGTTTAATACAATTTTAAACGGATTTCCAGCTGTTTCCTAAATATATATAACAATCTTAAAGGATACGCGGCATATACCGTTTCATTTCACCATGGAATCTCTCTGTCAGGAAACAATCATTCCCTTAATGAAACCCGGTGTTTTTGTTACAAGACATTCAAAACCTTTTCCACAATCTTCAAAGCTGAATTTGTGTGTTATCATTTCCCTCATCGGGAATATTCCTTCCTGGATCTTCCTTATGGAAGATTCAAGCAGCTCGTTATAATCAAGTATTCCCCACGGATGTGCAATGGTGATCTCGTTTGCATGGAACATCAGATTATAACCCAGTTCAGGAGTCCATTCCTCATAATTGGCATATACAGACCCTGAAACAATTCTGCTCGGCAGGCACGTCATGGATGTGGTCGGGAGCATCCTTCCTATCTTTGCTGCTGTGATCAGGCCTTTAACCGTGCCCGTGATCTCAACAATACTTGCAAAGCCTTTCCCCCCGGTAATCTCCAGTGTTTTTTCAACCACATCTTCTTTTAATGGATTAATTGTATGGGTAGCGCCCAGTTTTCTGGCCAGTTCCAGTCTGTCGTCATCTATGTCAACTGCCGTCATGCTTTCCAGGAACGGAGCTTCAAGAGCCCTCATTGTCATAAGGCCCATGAATCCGGCTCCCACAACTGCGATATTGTCACCAAATTTCGGATTTGCCATTCTCGCCATGTGTCCGCAGCAGGTCACAGGCTCAGCGATGCAATACTCAATCGGGTCATATCCACCCTTGATAACGGCAAAACGATCCGTTTCTTTAACAACAATATATGTCGCCAGGGCAGGATTCGTAATTCCGCTCACATAATCGCCTGGTTTGAATTTTGTAACGCCTTTGCCTACATCAATAACCTGTCCGGTAGGCTCATGTCCCACATAGACCGGGTACGGCACCTCCAGCTGTGCCACGTATCTTCCGCCGCTCACAGGCGTGAAGGTATTCCGTCCCAGGTAGGCATTAACATCTGAGTGGCATAATCCCATACTGATGTTTTTTATCAGTATCTCGTCATCTGCGAGAGGCTTGATCTCTTCTTCACGAAAATCAAATTTTCTCGGTTCTTTTAGAAAAGCAACTGTTCTCTTCATTTTTCATCTCCGGTTTTGTTGCCGGCCAGCCTTGATTCCCTGACATTTCTGATAGCCAGAGCAACATGGAAGGCTTCCTCGGCTTCCAAAACATCCTGATCGCTGAGGTCATAATCAAACTGGAATTTGATGATATCCTTCTGCTGATTAATGGTCATGTCAATTCCGTTGGCCGTTTTAAGTCCCAGTTCGGCCGCCTTTTCTAGGAAAGGTGACGTAGGATAAATAACATCTATGCAGGCACAGTCACGCCGTAGAAAATCCATGAACCTGAGAGACGGGTATGTCCCGTTTCCGTGCGCACTGCTTGTGCATTGGCAGACTGCATCCATTTCCGGAGCCAGCTTTGAAAGCTGAAGATCATCCAGGCCTCCGAATGACAGATCAACATCCGGGAAGAGTTCTCCAACTACCTGGCATACGTGTTCTGCCTTTGTCACTGTCCTGTTTGAGATGTGTATGCTCTTTACTCCTCTGCGGCACAGCTCTGCTGCAATAGGGGCCACAACTGCTCCTGCACCCAGAATAAGAATATTCTTTCCCTTAAGGGTTCCCACATTCTTTTCTATGCAGACAGACATTCCCACGCCGTCAAGACCAATTCCGATAAGCCTGCCGTCAACAATTTTTACATGGTTAACAGACCTGAGCTTTGCGCTCAAAGGATCAACCTCATCAAGGTATTCGATAATATCCTCTTTATGAGGCGTAGTCAGATAAAAACCTCCGCAGTTAAGCAGGCGGCACGTATCCAGAAATTCCGGAAGGTGCCCCTTCGGAACCTCAGCCGGAAGCAGGACAGCATTCTGCCCTGCAATCTCAAACATCCTGTTGTTAACATATGATGTACAGCTGTGGTCCAAAGGATACCCAACCAGGAAGTAAACTTTTGTATCAATGTTATACTTAACTCTCATAGTCTTAATCCATCACACACTTGTAAGGAAATCTCTCTGATATGCATAAATCGTTGATGATGCTGTGTATCTTCCAAAGTACTGAGGATCACATGTTACAATGACCTTCTGCTTCATATCCTCAAATTCCTTCTCAGTAAGCATCTTGTCTATGTCGTAATACATTCTGTCAGTCTTAGTGTTGCAGATGATAAGTCTTGTGTCAGGCAGATTTGACTGTCTGAGAACCCTCAGGCTGTGCCTTACACTGTCAAGTCCGTCTTCGCCTTCTTTATCAAATGCATGTCTGTATGCAAGAAGTTCACGTGCCATATTTTCAGATTTATAAATATCTGTTGCATCAGATGCCAGAAGATTATTCTTAAGCATATACTCATGCAGCTGCTCTCTAAACTGAGGATCTCCTGTTGCGTCAAGAGCTTTGACCAGTGAAATGAGTCCTCTTGTCTGGGCTGTTCTCTTTTCAACAAAAGCATTGATGAAATATGGTTTTGCAAGGAGAGCCAGTGCACTCTGATGAGGATCACTCATAAGAGTGAAGTTGATCCTGTATCCCAGTTCATGCAATTTGTAAGCAAGATTATGACCATAGAAATATGATTCTGAATCTCCGGCTGTGAGGGCAGGATATTTATAATTGATGTAATCATCAATATTTTCCTTGTTCAGCGGACCAGTGTGAGGTACTTTTACAACCAGTCTGTACTTGCTAAGTATCTCTTCATATGTTTTGATCTCAGCCAGGATTTCCTCAAACGGAGCGAACGGTCTGGTGATCTCAACTGATACATCCATTCCCGGTCCTACGATTTTTGCGATTTCCTTCAGTACATCATGAATAGTTTTAAACTCTCCGGTCTTGTTTGCTTTCGGATTGTTGATAAACTGAGTAAACATGATGGAAGGGTTTGTTGTGATATTTGCAAGAAAATCCTTCATCGTGGCTATTTCAAACGGATTAGCTGAATTTGCTGAAAACAGCACATTTGTCGGACGGATCTCGCCGTTCTTTCCATAAGTCGGAGGCCAAGCGGTCTTAGG
>JAZUFV010000081.1:0-2659 GCA_045640845.1 Lachnospiraceae bacterium | reverse complement strand
CCTTTTGCTTATGGCTTCAAGTACACATGGCGCGGTTTTGAAATTCATGTCTGCCACCCACATCGGGATGCGGCTGTATCCTTCTTCTATTTCAGCATCCGGGATAGGGATTATTTTTGCGGCAATAGAATCTTTTCCTGTCCGGTCAAGGACTGTTTCAAAGTCAAATCTTGTCATTTAGGTGTCTCCTGTAAACATGATGTATTTTTTTGTAAAATTATATCATCTGTTTTGTCATTTTTCAGTAGATTATGAAAAGTGAGAGGAGTATATTAATTGTTAATAGGTGGAATTTTTGCGTTTGGAGAAAAAGAATGAGCGTTTTTAATATAATATCACTTCTCGGCGGACTGGCTATGTTTCTTTACGGCATGCGTCTTATGGGCGACAGCCTTAAGGAAGGATCATCGGGCACATTGAAGCTGGCCATGGAGAAAGTCACAAACAACCCTATCAAAGCTTTTCTGCTGGGTCTTCTGGTGACCGCAATAATCCAAAGCTCAACGGCAACCATCGTAATCACATCCGGACTTGTTGCAGCCGGAGTTATATCACTCCACCAGTCACTCGGAATAATCGTGGGCGCTAATGTTGGCACAACAGTTACCGGCCAGATAATACGTCTTCTTGATGTGGGCGATTCCGCTTCTTCAGTCCTTAAAATTTTCCAGCCGTCAACGCTGGCTCCTATAGCTCTTATTGCAGGCATGATCCTGATAATGGGCTTCAAGTTTAAAAAGTCAAATAATATCGGAAATATCTGTATCGGTTTCGGTATTCTTTTCTCGGGACTTCTGAATATGACAAGTGCAGTAAGCGTCATTTCAGAGGGAGGAATGCTTGACAGCATTTTCCAGTCCATTGGAGACAACATGTGGCTGGGCTACCTCGTGGGAGCAGGCGTAGCCTTCGTGCTTCAAAGCTCATCTGCCACGATCGGTATCCTTCAGGCATTTGCGCTTGCCAGTCAGATCCCTTTCAAGACAGTTTACATCATGCTGACAGGCATTTATCTGGGCGACTGCGTCACAACAGCAATTGTCTGCTCAATAGGAGCCAAGGCTGATCAAAAACGTGTAGGTATTGTAAATATAATCTTTAACCTGAGCGAGACTGTACTGGTACTTATTGTCGTTAATGTGCTTAACGCATTCGGCGTGCTTGGCGGGCTGTGGAACATGTCAATGACACCGGGAACCATTGCTAATACAAATACTATTTTCAATCTGGGATGCGCGATCCTGCTGCTTCCTATCGTTGCCCTTTATGAAAAGCTTTCCAGAAAGATCGTCAAGGATGACAATATCAAAAAGAGCATGTACAGCGACAAGCTGCAGGCCCTCAGCCCTGTTTTCTTCAATACGCCGGCCCTGGCTTTCAAGGCCTGCTATGATATACTCATGACGATGCTTCAGCTTTCTTCAAAAAGTGTAAATGCGGCCATAGACAATCTGAAAAGTTTCAATCAGAAGCAGATCAATGAGATAATGGCACGGGAAGAAGACATAGACTACCTTACGGACAGGGTGGGAAGTTATCTTGTGGAGCTTTCTCCGTACGTTAAGGATGATACTCATATAAGGATACTTAATCAGTACAACAAACTGGTAAATGAATTTGAACGTCTGGGAGACCACGCTGTGAATATTGCCGAAACTGCTGTGGCTCTTGAAGAGACCGGTGTGCATTTTTCGGATGACGCCATAAATGGTCTGAATGTGATGCAGGATCTTATGCAGGAGATTTTTTCACATACAGAAACAGCTTTTGAAAAACGAGATGTCGATGCAGCCCGTCACATAGAGCCATTGGAAGATGTAATGGATGACCTTATCAACACACTGCATGATAACCATCTTACCAGACTCAGGGAAGGACGGTGTACCATAGCCGGCGGAACTGCATACCTTGATGTGCTTACAGATGTTGAGCGTGTCTCTGATATATGCTCAAATGTGGGAATTTCAGTAATCGCCCGTGTTAATCCGGAGGTCGGCGCCCTTGCCCATACATATGTAACATCACTTCATACCGGAAATGATGAGGAGTTTGAGCATGAATATCAGGCGGCTCATGACAGGGTATTTGCGCAGCTGGCTTAGATGCCGGAAAAGATTTCAGGATGCTTAGATACGGCTTTGGATGCAAAGAATCCCAGAACCGTAACTGCCAGAAATTCACTTATAAAAACAGATAAAAGAATCAATGGATATGCCGTTTGTACGTTGTATGCAAATACAAGGACAAGCGGCACTATTATTACATTGCTTAAAACAGCCGGAGCGGAACTTACGGCATGTCTCAGAATAAACGGACTCTTTTTTAGGGCCCGCCATACCAGCCTTGTGCCTATGGCTCCGAGCAGGGTGGCAAGGCTTCCGAAAATAATATCAAAAATCACAGCACCGGAAATTATATTTGATATGAGGCAGCCCATAAAAAGGCCCGGAATGGCAGCGCCGCTGAAACAGGGCAGCACAAGAAGCACCTCGGAAAGTCTGAACTGGATCACTCCGGATGAAAATCCAAATGCTGAAGTTACTATTGTTAAAATAATATAAAGGGCTGCAATGACTGCGCCCTCCGCAATAAAGCGGGGTTTTGATCTCATAAGATATCTCCGTAGTTTTGTTTTACGTGAGGATGGTTTCGAACTCAC
>JAZUFV010000080.1:0-3741 GCA_045640845.1 Lachnospiraceae bacterium | reverse complement strand
TGTGACGGAAGCTGTGACAGAAAAAATGTGAAATCATGCAAAACTGTTCACTTTTGCCCCGGTTTTGAGTCAAACCTTTCACTTTTGCACGTTTTTTCCTTAACATGCAAAAAACTGCCGCGATTTTCCGCGGCAGTTCTCAGTAGTTCTTTTATATATTATTTTGCTCCGAGTGATGCAGCTGCTGCCAGGCAGATTGAAAGGAATTTCTCTTCAGCTGTAGCACTTCTTGATGACATAACAACCGGGCACTTTGCGCCTACAACGAATCCGCCCATCTTGGCATGGCAGAAACCTGCAAGCATCTTTCCGAGTGAGTTGCCCTGATGAATGTTAACAGCAAGAAGAACATCACAGTCACCTGCAACAGGTGATTCATAGCCTTTGTCCTTTGCAATCTCAGCATCTGTAGCGCAGTCAAACTGGATAGGTCCTTCAACGATGCAGTTTGTGATCTCGCCGCGCTGGTTCATCTGCTTAAGTTCATCGCCTTCAATTGTTTCAGGCATCTTAGGGTCAACCTTTTCCTTGCATGCAAGGCAGCCAACCTTCGGGCAGTCATATCCGAGAGCAATAAGAACGTCAACTGTATTCTGGATGATGTCTTTCTTCTGCTCAAGTGTAGGATATGTTACCATTCCGCCGTCAACAGGAGCGATCAGCTTGTGGTAAGCTGTAGGTGCTTCGAAAATAGCCAGATGGCTCATTGTCTTAACGCCTTCTTTTCTGAGGCCGTGCTCTTTGTTTACAACAGCTCTCAGATAAATGCTGGAATCAACGTGTCCCTTCATAAGGAAATCAGCTTTGCCTTCATTGATGAGTGCAACAGCCTTGTCGCATGACTCTGCAAGATCAGGAACATCGTAGATATCCTCTTCAGGAACTGAAAGACCGATCTTTGCCAGGATCTCTTTGATTCCTGCTGCATCGCCGACAAGTACCGGTTTTACCAGGCCTGCATCTGCTGCTTCCTTAACAGCCAGAAGTGAATGCTCATCTGCAGCTGCTGCAACTGCGATGCGGCTGACTTTTGTGTTGCCTTTCAGCTTTTTCTCAATAATTTCATCGAATGACTTGTAAACCATATTGTTCTCCCTCTCTGATATACATTAATCTTCTATATATGTTTTAAGCTCATCGTTTCCGAGATAGTACCTGAGTGTCAGGTAATCTTCGCCGATGCGGCCTAAAGTTCTGTTGTATGAAGCAATTGCCTCGCTTCTTGATCTGGTCTGCCACTTATCAACGATAAGATTCTGTTCCAGCGGAACTATCGTGTATGTTCCGTCATCCATCACTTCTACCCATGTAGGAAGGATATAAACTTCCTGAAGTTTTATCTTTCCGTTATTGAACTTGATGTACTTGAAGGAAATTGTGAGTCCGTCCTCTGTGTATCCTCTGTAATCATCCTCGTTCATGATGGCTTTTCTCTGGCTTGAGATGGTATTTCCCATTGAGTACAGGCATAAGGTCTGATTTCCGTTTTCAGCGTTCAGCACACTGAATTTCTGGATAACATGAGGATGGCCGCCTATGATGACATCAACTCCCATATTGCACATCTGATTGGAAATCTCCTCCTCGGCCCAGTTTGGTTCATCCGTGTACTCATCTCCCCAGTGCATGAAGAATACGGTAACATCACAGTCCTGGGACTTCATGTATGAAAGATCGCTGTCAATTGATGCATAAAGTGTATCCAGGTCGTTATAACAGAATGAATTGATAAGTCCCTGATACTCCGAATCCATAGGAATGCCGTTGATGGATTTGCTGTCTCCCGGATCGTTTCTTGTATCAAATGTATAGCATGCTATACCGAATTTTATTCCGTTAACATCTTTGATCTTAACGTAGTTCTCATCCTCGCTCTGTCTTGAACCTACATAATGGTCTCCCGGCGCATCTTCCGAGAAATAATCATTGATGACTTCCTGAGTCCTGGTGAGTCCGTATCCGCCTGTATCATATCCATGGTTATTGGCTGTAAGGAACATGTCGACACCGGCATTTGAAAGAGCATTTATGATCTCATCCGGAGCATTGAATGAAGGATATCCTCTGTAATCTCCGCTTTCCTCGCCGCCGCACGGAACCTCAAGGTTTGCCAGCATCAGGTCGTAATTGCCCCAGTAACCGGCCACCCGTGAGAAGGACTCCGTAAAATCGAAACCGTCTCCGGTGCGTGCCCCGTTAAGCACTGAATCATGCAGGAGAATGTCTCCCGTTGATGCTATGGAAGCTGTGCTGGCAATCGCCGGTGAAGGCGGTCCCGGAGCATAGATTACCTGCTCTTCCTTGACCGGGGTTGAGCCCTTAAATGCTTTGATAAGGAAAACCGCACCCACAACGACAGCTGCTATGGCAATGACCATAAGTGCCAGCCTGATGATGATCTTGATTCTTCTGCGCCTTCTGCGCTGAGCTTTGCTTCTTCTCTGTGTCATTTTTCTTATCCTTTATTACTGCTTTTTGTTTTTAAACACCCATTTGCGCTGTATGCCGTAGCTGAAGAAGAACAGACAGCCGTCAACAACGCACTTGATGAGAACGTTCAGGAATCCTGTTACATGGAATACGCCGTTTGCCAGGAATTCCACCAGCAGGAAGGAAAGTATCAGCTGGCAGAGTGCCAGAAGAAAATACCTTGCTGCTGTCTGTTTCACATCATCAACACCCTTGAAAACAACTTTCCTGTTGATGATGAAGTTTACAACTGAAGATATTACCCTCGAAAAGATGGTTGCAAGAAGCACGGCTGTTATGTTCATGTTCCAGCTGTGGCTCATTATTGCTTCCGCAAGAGAGTAACTCTCGTTTATCGTGCTCCCCAGATGCCATGCTGCCCCGCATATCGCAAGTACCAGCCAGTAAACCCCTATATCCACAGCCCAGCAGATGATCGAGCTTGCCATGAACTTAAGGAAGTACCTGAGGATCACAACATATATCTTCACAGAGTCAGTTATAACATTGAAATGTGAAGATGCATTGTCGTCTATGTATATTGTCTTTATCGGCACTTCAAAGTATGGGATGTTTTTGTTCATTATGGCAATGAGCATCTGCGTCTCATACTCGTAACGGTCACCCGGAAGCTCCGCAAAAGTCTTTAAATGCTCATAAGGCACAATGCGGAGGCCCGTCTGCGTATCGTTCAGTTTGATGCCGATGGCAAATTTATATACAACCTTTGAGATTTTGTTTCCGGCCCTGTTATGCTTCGGAACATCCGGGTCATCAAAATCCCTTCCGCCTATGATGACGGCATGAGGCTCCTCTTCAAACTTTGCCAGACAACTGTTTATGCTGGCAACATCATGCTGCCCGTCGCCGTCAACAGTCACTGCTCCGGCAATGTCAGGCCTGTTTTCATAAAGGTATGTAAAGGCGGTCTTAAGTCCCGCACCCTTTCCTTTGTTTACCTCATGTGTCAGAAGCGTGACCTCCGGATACTCTGCGGCTTCCTCAAAGAAGTGCACGGTATCCTCACGGCTTCCGTCATTTACGATAATGATATCCTTAAAATCCGCCTTCACCAGGCTGTTAAGGAAATCGATCATCTTCTGATCCGGATTATAAACCGGCATGATTATTGCTGTTTTCACTTTACCTTCTTCTGCGCTGGCTGTACTTTCTCTCCAGTGCCCTGCGCTTTTCAGCTTCCTTTTTCCCTTTGAAATAGATTAGCAGGATTATGATCACGAAGATCACAAATAATCCGCCCACAATGCAGAG
>JAZUFV010000079.1:0-56353 GCA_045640845.1 Lachnospiraceae bacterium | reverse complement strand
GCAGATGTGAATTTTTTGATGTTGCCGATTTCAATAGATTTCATTTTGTCCCTTTCTCCCGGACATCTTCAGTAACTTTAATGATAGCACAGTAGGCCGCATCCTTACCATAAAAAGTTAAAATCGTGCAAAAGTGAAATGACAACCTTGAAAAACGTTGATTTTACGTTGAGGTATGTTCACTTTTGCACGATTTCACAAATTTGCGGGAAGTCCGCAAGTATATTTCATATAGGAAAACACTATTCTGATGTAATCTCTTTATATGCAGCTGAGAGCTCACCCGCAATTCTCATGGTGTCTCCCACTTTTTCTTTCAGGACATCCACAGGGGTCTCCGGGCCATGATAAGCAATCTGGAATCTGCCGGCAGCAGGAACATCCACGATCTCATCCAGAACGTGGAATCCGTTCCGCTCATAAAACTTCTTTCTGCTCACCCGCTGCTCGTAATTTTCAGCATCCGGATCGAGTGCCTCAATTACGCCCAGCACAACTTTATCTTTCAGTACACCGTTAAAAATAAGGGCATTTGTCTTGCTGCCGTAGTTATGGCTCCTGTATTTAGCATCAATTGCAAAGTAAGCCAGATAAACAAAACCTCCGCCCAGATCAAGCCAGATAAGAAATCCCACCGGAACTTCTCCGTCAACTATCGCCATAATATAGAGCAGCTGCTTGTCCATATGAGCCGCATAATAAGGAATGTTCGGACGTTCTGCAGGAGGGAATGCCTCTTTGCTTATGGCATCCAGCATATCCATATGTTTGTAAGTCTCATCAACGCGCTCAAGATGTACTTTGTTTTCCGAATCAAAATTCATGATTGGTCTCCTTCTCTTTTTAATTTCACCATAGATTAACGCGGTTTTGTCTTTTCAGTCATCAATATAAGTATACGCCACTTTCCACCGATTTTGAGAATATTTGGAAGCGACCTCGCTATAACCAATACCCCCCGCCAAATGACGAGGGGTATTTTCATCTGTGAGTCATCTGAATTTCTGTATTTATTACCTGTGCTGTGCAAACAGCCAGTCCCTTGCACTTTCAAGCTGATATGTCAGCTCCCAGCCGCGGCTGTGATGAGCGCCCGGTCCGCCCGGAACAACTCCTTCAGGGAATGCGGTCTCACCGGAGAATTCGATATAAACAATCTGTCCGCCTTCTATTGCAGAGCGTACCTTTGCATCGTTTACCTCAAAGCCGTCTCTGAAATTCAGGATAACCTCGCGCACGTCAGCGCCGGCAGCTTTATAGCCTTCTACCAGAGCTGTGAAATTGTCATATTCCTTTTTGGCTCCGCTTGAAAGACCGAAGAGGAGCTTCCTGTCTGTTCTTGAGAGCATCTTTTCAATATTCCAGTGACCTGCAACAGGCATGGCTGCAGCAAACTTTTCAGGATAACGGAAGACAAACTCCATCGACGACATGCAGCCCTGAGACTGACCCGTTGTATAAACGCGGTCCTCATCAATGTTGTGCTCATCAATAAACTTGTTGATATATTCAACAAAGTCTTCAAATTCAGGAGCAACGGTATATGCATCGGTTGTCATCATGATGCCCGCAGGAACCTGGAATGCAAGGATATAGCAAGGGTGCTTTGCCTGCTCGGAAGGTTCTGCCCAGCATGTTGCGCCGATTCCCTGGGAAAGTGCAAGCTCTGCATAATTGCCGTTAGGGCTTGCATCCGGGATGAAAACAACAAGCGGATATTTCTTATCCGGATCCATGTTTTCAGGCGTAAATACATTATAAAGAACACCCTTCCATCTGCCCGGAACAAACTTGTCTATAACGCCGCGGTCCGCCTTATCTGAAACTACAGGTGCGGAAAATCCCGGAAGCTTAACTTCCACTTTTACAGGATTAGGAACCTTTCCTCCGCGTGGCGGGCCCATTCTTTTTGCACCGGGACCACCGGGACCTCCGGGGCCACCGGGACCACCGGGGCCACCGGGGCCACCGGGACCTCCTGGACCTCCCGGACCTCCCTTCATAGACGGAATTACCTTTGCGTCATCATCATCAGGAGAAAGTGTAAGAACAAGTTTTCCGTCAACCACGCTGCGTCCGGTGATGGTTCTTCCAACAACGCAGACCTCATCAATATTTTCAGGTGCCGGAGTTATCTCGGCCCTTATTATCCTCTCGCCATCCGGGAAAGGCTTTGAAAATGCCGTGATCTGCGGAACATCTTTGCCTTTAAGCTGCTCAAAAAGCTGTGCGGTTCCGGCCACCCATTTTTCAGCTGTTCCCGGCATAAATCCGGTTCTGCCGGTTTCCCATGTGATGTTTTCATATGCACCTTCATCAGGCATATACTTCATCCCGCCGTTCACCATGGCCATCACCATTGTGTTTTCAAAAGGTGATGCGTCTTTAAGCTGCTTGCCCGTGATGGAATTAATTTCAGGCTTTACTGCCGCAAACGCAATATCTTCGGCGATACAGATAACATCAGAAGAAATCTCGGTTATGCCGTCTTCTTCAAACTTTCTTTCAAGTACCGGGCCTTTTACCCTTCCCGGATCTTTGCACTTCTTTGCAAGAACTGAGCCGGCAATGATATCAACAGCAGCTTCGGTTCTGCCGCAGCTTATCTGAGATGCAGCCCTTTCAATGTCTGCGGCCATTTCGTCGCCAAGCTTAGCTGTAAGCTCAAAGCCTTTTTCAACTCCAAGGTCAACTAAAAAAGCGTTTCCTTCAGCGTCAACATCTTCGTACATGGCTTGTTCTCTCGGAACCTGATCGCCCGCAGCGCCCATAAAGAACATGCACGGAGCGCCGTTTGCATCTTCAACTTTTTTGCATGCATAGCCCGGAACGTCAGGGTCAATAACAGCACTGCCGTCACCTCTTCCGGCCTGATCGATGCAGCTCGGCTTAAGATCGGCCCCTGTAAGCAGACCAATCAGTTTGCCTTCAAGGTTTTCAACCTTAATGACGATCATTTCCTTATTTGAATAACCTTCCGGATTCTGCTTTACCCACCAGCCGAAAGGCGTCTTGACATCGCGGTTTACATTTACGTTCGTAGAGCCTTTGACAACACCGAATCTCGCGTCTTCAAGCTTAGCCGCCTTAGCTGCCGCTTCTGAAACAGCCTTAAGAAGTGCTTCGCTGAAAAGTTCATACTTCAGCGGAGCTTCCGGATCTTTATTTCCCCCCGGACCCTGCGGCTGCACGCCAAGCGGAGGCTCTTTCATCCCTGCATTCGGGCCTCCCGGACCATGAGGCGTGGTGATTGCGTGTGTAACATGTATCCAGATATTATCAAAAGGAGTGCCTGTGGCCTCCTCAATTATCTTTCTGCTTTCATTTACCAGTATTTCCGGAACATTTACCATTTCCAGAGAAACCAGTGCCACTCGTTTTCCGGCATCAAAAACAAACATTCTGGCATACGGATCGGCATGTACACCGTTCAGACGGTCAGTAGGAAACATTTTTCCCGGAAAAACAATAGGTGCGCTGCCCGCACCGGCTTTTAAAGAACAAGTATTCATTTAACTTCCTTTCAATTTTACAATTGGGGCTGCGTTTCCACAGCCCCACCAGGAGAGATGTCAGGCTGGGTATCAGCCTTTCTCATTTATTTATCTCTTCAACCCTGCAGCATGATACAAAGTGGCCCGGAAGGATCTCACGCAATGTCTGAGGCTTATTGCATGCCTCCGTTGCATAAATACATCTCGGGGCAAAACGGCATCCCGGTTCAGGATTGATCGGACTTACCAGCTCACCTTTAAGCTTAATCCTTTCCTTCGGATGGTCAATATCCACTGTAGGTATTGCACTTAAAAGTGCCTTGGAATACGGGTGAAGCGGCTTGTCAAAAAGCTCGAGCGAAGGACTTGTTTCAACAAGCTGTCCCAGATACATAACACTTATATCATGGGAAATATGACGAACAACTGACATATCGTGAGTTACAAACATATATGTCAGACCGAAGTCATGCTGAAGATCCTGAAGCAGGTTGATGATCTGCGCCTGAATGCTTACGTCGAGTGATGCAACAGGCTCGTCGCAGGCGATGAACTTAGGATCCATAGCCAGAGCACGGCCAATGCCCACTCTCTGACGGCGTCCGCCTGAAAGCTCATGAGGATAGGACATCCTCAGTCTTCCCGAAATTCCGATCATATCCATAAGACGGCGGATCTCACGGTCAAGAGATTCCCCTTTCTTATATTGTCCCGAAAGGACCAATGGCTCTTTTAACGTATCTTCAACAGTATACCTCGGGTTCAGGGTCATATAAGGATCCTGAAAGATGATCTGCATCTTATTTCGGAGGTCTCTTATCTGAGCCTTGTTCGGGTGGGTCATGTCCTGACCTTCAAAAAACATTTTGCCGCCCGTCGGCTCATGAAGATGGATAATAGTTCTTGCAAGAGTGGATTTTCCGCATCCGGATTCGCCTACAACACCCATAGTCTTGCCGGCTTCAAACCTCATGCTGATGTCATCAACTGCGTGCAGCATTCCCTTAGGTGTTTTGAAGAATTTCTCCAGATTCTGAAGCTCTATAAGTGTGCTCATGCCTGCTTCTCCTTTCTTGCCTTCCTGACTTCTTCAATCCTGTGGCACTGACAGGTGTGAGTGCCGCCCAGATTAACCACAGGAACGTCTCCCTCACGGCAGATATCTGTCGCATAAGGACATCTTGTGTGGAATTTGCACCCCGGAGGAAGATCCGAAGGTTCAGGCATTATGCCTTCAACAGGGGTAAGCCTGTCGCCCTTACTCGTCATATCCGGAATTGCACCGAAAAGGCCTATGGTATACGGATGACACGGATCTTTGAACACTTCACGTTTTGAGCCGTATTCAACAATCTCTCCGCCGTAAAGAACGGCAACATAGTCACACATCTCGGCAACAATACCAAGGTTGTGTGTAATAAGCAGAAGCGCCGTGTTCTTTTCAGTCATGAGGTCTCTCATCATTTCAAGGACCTGTGCCTGAATCGTAACATCAAGTGCAGTTGTAGGCTCATCAGCCAGAAGAAGCTTCGGCTTGCATGAAAGGCCGATGGCAACTTCAACACGCTGCTGCATGCCTCCTGAGAACTGGTGCGGATATTCGCGTACACGGTCCTTGTTGATGCCAACTTCTTTCAGCATGTCTATGGAGATCTGCTCAGCCTCTTTCTTGCTCAGCTCCGGGTTATGAAGCTTAACTACTGCCGATACCTGGTCAATTACACGCTTAACGGGATTTAATGCCGTCATAGGATCCTGGAATATCATGGAAATCTCACTTCCTCTGATATCCAGCATTTCTTCCTCTGTGGCCTTAACCATTTCAAGGCCTTCATACCACATTTCACCGTATACACGGCTTGAAAAATCAGGCAGAATCTTGAGAAGGGCCTTTGCTATGGTGCTTTTGCCGCATCCTGACTCGCCTACAAGGCCAAGGGATTCACCCTTTTTAATTTCAAAGCTTACGCCGTTTACTGCTTTTATAAGCTGTGTTCCGGAAGTATATTCAACCCAGAGGTCTTTAACACGAAGGATGGTATCATCGTCATAGCTGTCCTTTTTGTATCCCTGACGATGTCCGCGGCCTACCTGCTTAATGTCCATTCCGTTGATTCCGGATTTTGCTGTCTTTTCCGCCTCGCTCATGAAGGGAACAGCATTCTTTTTTGATTTCTTCATGTCCGGCCTCCTTATTTCTTCATTCTCGGGTCCATTGCATCTCTGAGACCGTCACCGAAGAGACTGATCGCCAGGATGGTAAGACCGATCATTACACAAGGAGCAATGACCATCATCGGGTAATATCTGATGTATGTTCTTCCGTCATTCAGCATTGCGCCCCATTCAGGCAGAGGCGGCTGAATTCCCAGACCCAGGAATGAAAGGCCTGATGCTGCGGATATGGTTCCGCCTATTCCCATGCAGGCACCTATGATGGTCTGCTGGATGGAGTTAGGCAGCACGTATTTGAAAATAACACGGATAGAACGGTTGTTTGTGGCTTTTGCGGCTTCAACATATTCCAGCGTCCGGACGGAAAGAATCTGTCCTCTCAGCATTCGGGCCGTTCCCCATATCCCGCCGAAACTCAGTGCTATGACAGTGGCCATGAAGCCCTGATTAAGTACAACTGAAATACAGATGGTAAGAAGCATGGCCGGAATACACTGAACAACATCTGTAATTCTCATTATGATATTATCAACAATTCCTCCGAAGTAACCTGCCACGGAACCTAAGATGATTCCGATAATGGTGCTTACCAGCGTTCCGGCTACACCAAGTGAAAGGCTGTACCTTCCGCCCCAGATGATACGGCTGAAGATATCACGTCCGAACTGGTCGGTGCCGAGGAGGTGCTCGAAGCTTGGCGGCGCATATTTATTCATCGGACTGACTTCCAGATAGTCATAAGGAGCTATGACCGGGGCCAGGATCGATACTATTACAAGGATAAGGAAAATGATTCCGCCAGTAAGAGCAAGCTTGTTGGAAACAAGGCGCTTAAGCATCATCTTGAATGATGACTGCTTTTTTAATGCTTCAGAATCTTCCATGCCTGCAGTCATTTTAACAGTCACATTACTCATAGCATTCTCTCCCTTCCCCCAAGATCTCTTTTTTGTCTTCTGCCGCTTCGCATCTTCTGCTGGGCTTCATACTGGGCCTTGATACGCGGATCCATTACGGCATAAAGAATGTCCACAAGCAGCATTACCAGACAGAACCAGATGGCCAGAATGATAACTGTACCGGTAACAATGGGAACGTCACGGTTGCTTACGGCACTCTGGATATAAGTACCTGTGCCCGGAATTGAAAAGATTGTTTCCAGGATCATGGTACCGCTGAGTGCGTGAGAAAACTGTGTGCCAAGGCTTGTGATTACAGGAATCATTGCATTTGGCAGTGCGTGACGGTAATTAACACTTTTCTTTGAGAAGCCCTGCGCGCGTGCAGCCATTACATAGTCTGAACGTATGACCTCAAGCATGCTTGAACGTGTCATACGCGACATACCGGTAAAGCCGGTTATGAAAATACACAGGCAAGGCATAATATAACATTGCCAGCTGTCGGCCCCGTATGAAGGCAGCCATTTAAGCTGAACTGAGAAGATCAGGATAAGTATCAGTGCGTAGACATATCCCGGTATAACATGCATAAAGCTTGAAAGGAACAAAATAAATTTATCTGCAAACGTATTCTGTTTAACAGCGGCAAGAATTCCAAGCGGAATACCGCAGATAGCGCCTACCAAAAGGCTGTAGCAGCTTATGGCAAAGCTTCGCGGGAGTCTTGCGGCAAATTCCTCGGAAATGCTCTTTCTGGAGAGCCATGAGGTTCCGAAATCGAAGTGAAGGAACACTCTTTCAAGATACTCACCGAGCTGAACAAGGAACGGTCTGTTGATTCCCAGGTATTCCCTGTATGAATCAAGCTCTTCCTGTGTCGCGCCGTCACCCAGGATCATTTTTGCCGGGTCACCCGGTGTAAGGAACATGAGCCCGTAAATGAGTATCGCGATTATAATTATTATCGGGATTGTAAGAAGCAATCTCTTTATAATATAGCGTAACATATGTCAGTTCTCCTATTTTAAAATGCGGAGTCCGTTTTACAGGAAAGGCCAGTCCACAAAAGGACCGGCCTTATTGCGTTTTAACGTGCCTGTGAAAAAAGCTTTTAATTATAAGCTTTCACAATTATTTAGCCAGTGTAAATGCACCCGGTGCAAGCTGGTTCTGGTTTCCGAACAATGCTGCATTATATTCTGACTTGCAGGCTGTCTGAGTGTAGAAGCAGCATACAGCGTATCCGTAGCAGTTATCATATGTGAAGCACTGATCCCATGCATTGATGTTTTCTTCAGTGTTGTCATCAAGAACTGCTTTGTAGAGCTTATCAAACTCTTCATCAACTACGCCGCAAACGTTCATGCCGCCGCCAAGATCGTTGGCATGCTCTTCTGACCACCATCTCTTAACTGTGTTGGCTACATATGAGCCGCCGCCGAATGTATCGGACTTCATATCCCAGCCGGTGAATACGTTTACAGGAGTCTCTGTAGCTCTTTCGACCATATGAAGGCTGAGGTTGATTCCGACTTCCTTAAGCTGTGCCTGGATCAGAACCCATGCAGGCTGACGCTGATCCATATCTGAGAATTCAACAACAAGTTCTTCACCGTTATAGTTTGACTTATCAAGATATTCTTTAGCCTTTGCCGGATCGTAGTTGTAGTAATCTCTTCCTTCGCCTGTTGTCCAGTTTGCAGGAGCGTCATACATTCTTGGCTGGATACCGAATACCTGGTATGCAGGAACATCAAGTCCTTCTGCAACGCCCTTGCTGTCGATAGCATAGCAGATGGCCTTTCTCAGGTTGATGTCTGAGCAAGGAGCTCCCTCTGCGCAGTTGAAATAGAATGCTACAGGAGGGTTAACCGGAATGTCGATAGGTGAAAGACCCATATTTGGATTAGCTACATAGTTTGCAACATCTGTAGCGTTAAGCTGGCTGCAGGCATCAACTGCGCCGTTCTCAAGGGCGATAGCTCTTGCTGAAGCATCGCTGATGATGTCGGCACGGATTTCCTTAAAGTTCTGATATGAAGCGATGCCGTCATTAGCGATAAGCCATTCATCATCTTCAATGTTCCAGTACCAGTAATCCTCATTTGCTTCATAGATTGCATAAGAACCTTCCATGAACTCTTTAAGCTTGTAAGGACCGGTTGCAATAGGATTTGATGCCATATGGTCTGGATCTTCTTCATAAGCTTTCTGTGAGAAAATTGAGAAGTTTGAAAGCTGTTTCTCATACTCGCCTACTGTGAAAGGCTCTTTGCAGTGCCATGTAAGAGTGTACTTGCCTGTAACTTCCAGATTGTCAAGCTTTGCAACAGCGCCTTCATTGCCCTGTGCAACCCATGTGTCGCAGGACCACTTTGCATCTTCTGCTGTGATGTTGTTTCCGGCTGTGTCAGTGATGAAATCCCAAAGTTCAATATCATAGGTAACATCATCAACCTTAGTGATGCTCTTAGCCATGAGAAGCTTGAAATTTCCGGCAGAATCAACATTTGCAAGTTTTTCAAATGTGTTTACGGCAATACCGAAACCGCCGCCCCTTGTCATAGGGTCAAAAGATGTAGCGCCGCTGGATACAGCAACAGTGATAAGATCTCCAAAGTACTCCCCCTTAGGAGCTCTTTCTGCAGGAAGCTGGTATTTTGCCAGTTCTTCCATCTCAGCCTGAGAGTCAACAGTTGTCTGTTCAACAACTTCTGCCTCAGTTTTTTCTGCTTCGGTCTCCTGTGCAGGTGCGCTGCTGCCGCATGCGGAAAGCAGGGTAACTGCCATTGCGAGAGTAAGCAAAATGGCTACTAATTTTTTCATGTCTTTTCCTCCTTTGAAGTAAACGGAGCTTTCCCCGTTTTTAGGGATTATACTTTGCGTAATATTTTTTGAAAAACCACATTTCGTAAACAGATTTTCATATCAGGTACATCCTACCGCAAATTGAACAGTCATTGTGACTTTAACATAGAAACAAAATTGAAACTGCCACACAATTTAACCACAGTGGTATCTTTTTTCAAATTTACAGTGTTATAATTACCGGGCTAAGAAGTTCTTATTACCATCAAGGCAGGACAGCTTATGACAAAAAAATGGAAAGATAAAAACTCTCCTATGCGGCATTTTTATTTGCCTTTGATTGTTGTGCCTTTAGCGTTGTTCCTGGTTCTTACTATCCTCATATTTATTATAGTGAACAGGCAGCTGATGAAAACCGGAAATCTGTCGGCGGAAAAGTTTTATGTCCAGTCGCAGGCTGCTCTGAATGAAATGAAAATTGTAAGCGACAATCTGCTGGAAAACCGCACGTTTGTTTCCCTTGTAACAAGTGACAGGCTGACAGGTGAGGATGACAAAGAAATTTCTTCCTTATTGTATGGGCAGGTCAGTAAGATGCCTTATGTAAATGAGGCTATAGTTATCTGCCCGGATCTGGAAAAAACATATACCTCCAAAGCCAGTTATAAATATGATTCCTTCAGGGTCATTTTCAGTCAGCAGGGAGTTTCGCACGCTTCAAATACTCCGAAAGACCTTGAAGGTTATGATTTAGAACCGGGATTCGATGTGGCGGATGGCACTTCCGCAGTTCCGTTCTATGTATCAAAAGTAACTGGTGAAGAGAATCACGATAAGGCCACCATCATTGTTACACTTAATAAGACTATGTACCTCCGTTCGCTGGTGGCGAATACAGTTGACTTCTGCTGCGTTTACAATGACGAATTTATGCTTTCATCAGAAATGATGCTGAAGCCCGATGCGGATTACAAAAGCGAGGAGGGAGTCAGCAGCATAATCGGAGAACCCGCAGCAATTTTTACAACAGAGGATGAAAATTACACATACCTGGTGGGCCTTTCAAAAAACTCATTTTACAGACCGCTTTATATAACGCTTCTGGCAATGGGAATTTACTTCCTGACGGTTCTGATATTCGCCGTTATTCACACAATAAGAGTAAGAAAGCAGGAAACTGAATTTCTGAACGGCCTGATTGAGGGCCTTCCGCATCCAAATGAAAAAGCTGAAGAAAAGTCTGTTCTGGCTTCTGTTGAGGCGGCAATTGAAAATTACAAACAGGAACATCTTGATTACAGTCGGCAGCTTAGGTTCAAAAATTTAAGATCCCTTATAAAGGGCAATTTCAATCCTCAGTTTGAAAAGGAATTTATAGACTCCCTCGGATTGGATGCTGATGCGGGGAAGTTCTTTGTGCTTGACATTAACGTTACTGATACAGGAATTGTAAACCCTGCCATGAGTCACGATTTCGCATGTATCATTATCAATGCTGCAATCAATAACATGCTTGAGGGCAGAGCAGCTGCCGTCGTTTTTACTAACGATGCCGCATATGGGGCAATCATTACAAGCCGGGATGAAAATATGACAGCCGACGAAATACTTTCAGCCGTGAAAAAAGCAGCAGAAATAACAATGAACGATTATGGCTGTGACTTCCGCTGCAGCATTTCGGAGCCGGTTGATTCCCTGATTAATATTCCGGAAGCTTTCAGGCAGGCACAGACAACATCCGAATTTATACATGCAGTCGGCAGTCGGACACGCATAGCAACAGCTGCACAGCTGAAGAACCAGCCGGAGGTTCTCTTAAAGGGAGAATTTCTGAAACAGGTCCAGACGCTGCTTAATACACTGCTAATGCACAAATATGATCTTGCTGCGGCTATGGTAGATACGATCCTGAATGATAATATTGCGTCTATAGGTAAAGATTACGAAATGGCAAGTGCCAGAATGAAAACAATAGCAACTGTGCTTTGCGAAGTCCCGGCTCCTCAGAAAATGGACATGGCGGCACTGGATGCATATAAACGTAAAATAACCGATGAAAATACCGTGGCAGGTCTCAGCGAAGCGGCGCATGAGTATCTGGACGTACTTGACTCATATCTTGAAAATGATTCAGTTGTATCGAAGGCCTGCGAATTTATTGAAAATCAGCTTTCCAATGTTTCCCTCAGTGTTCCGGATGTTGCAGAGGCTGCAAATGTAAGTGTGCAGTACCTTTCAAGACTTTTCAGGCAGGAAATCCATATGACTGTCGTTGAATACATACACAAGCACAGGATTGACAAAGCCAAGGAACTTCTGGCAAGTACCAATAAAACCATTATTGAAATCGCTGAGTCAACAGGTTATTGCAATGTCGTGACATTTTCACGCAACTTCAAAAAAAATGTTGACTGCACACCTTCGGAATATCGCCAGAAGGCGGGCAGGTCTGTTCCTACTCCTTATTAAACATCTCATGCGGGGTGATCTTTCGCACCGAGCCGGACATAAGAATTGAGAACACCACTATAAATAAAATAATGGCAAGTCCGGATACGGCAAGATAAATAGCTTTCGTCGGTGTTCCGAACGAGTAAATGCCTATGCCGTTGAGTGCGCTCGTCAGTAATTCGCCGGCGCCCGTTCTGGAAATGAGAAGGCCGGCAGCTGCGCCCAGAACGCACGGCGGCATGTTGCAGAAAACCGTCTGATAAATAAGATCCCTCGTGACAAATCCCAGCGACTTGAGAATTCCGTACTCCCTGCGTTTATTGGCCAGCTGAATGGAAAGCAGAATATACAGGATTATCGCCGCGATGACATAACTAAGTACGACCACAACAATAGTCGCCATGATCAGAATGCTGATGTAAGTCCCCGAAACCGATTCTATATATGCCTTGTAATCCATGCTGCTCACCAGAGTGCATTTTTTAGACATTTCCCTGTTAAAGTCCTCGACGTCAGTCCCTTCCTTAAGGTTTACATGATAGCCGATATAAGGCAGGGCCTTTATCCTCGAATAACCGTCATACGTAAGAAAACCGTCCCGTCCCGAATGAAGGGCGCCCTGGATCAGACCGCAGATACTAAATTCCACCGTCCCATCTTCAGCTCCGAAAGAAAGCTTATCCCCCATCCCGAGGCCATTCTTTTTCGCGTAACTGCAGTTGACCGCAATTTCATTGGCCGATTCGGGCAAATTACCCTGGATGCACAACTGTTCATTGGCCTCAAAGTCAGCGTTAACCACATAGGCCGTCAGCTTCGGCATATCCTCGGGAGTAACGGCGGATGACGAAAACATGTAATAGCGCTCCACCGCGCTGTTATTATCCAGCTCGGAGATAAGCCGGTCCTCATAAGCCTCCAGCACGCTCAGCACGCTGTCGGCCCTTTGACCGCATACCAGGTCAATAACAGCATCCTGGTCAAGAATTACATTCTGGTAAGTAAAGGCCGAAAATCCCAGCAGGAAAGCGATGACTGTCATCGAAAGGAACAGCAGTACGCCGTGCCGCCTGCCGGCGATCAGGCTCTTGAAGGAAAGCGCCGTGTTGAGCCCCATGCGCGAGCGGTCGAGCGCAAAATAGTTTCGCTTCGTGCTTTTGCCGGAAGCGCTGTCACGGATGGCATTTATCGGATATATTTTTTTGATCTTCAGGACAGAGAAAAAGGCTGCACAGGCTGCAGTCAGAATGCAGATAATGAGTGCGAGCACCGCCTGCCCCGGCAGAAAATGGATCTGATACGGAATGCCCGACTGCTGCTCCAGTGCGGTTTTAAGAACCGGCAGAACCACGTACGAAGCAGCCGTCCCCAGGGCAGCCATGACAAGTGCTATTACGGCAAACTCTCCAACAATGGGGAAGATCAGGTCGGCCGACTTGTAGCCCAGCGCCTTGAGCGCTCCCAGATTTCTGATATTGCTGCGGATATAATTTGAAAGTGTGATGGCGATGGTGGCCAATATCACGGCTATCATCAATATGGCGGCCACGCTCAGTATCGCTTCAAAAATGGTCGCTGAAATGTATCTTGTGTCCGACAGCTTCAGGAAAACGGATGTGCCCATGAAAGTCAGGGCCTTGTTTTCCCCGCTTATGCGGCCAATGATTTCCGATTCCTGTACTTCTGCTTTTTCCGGCTCTTCAAGCAGCATGCTTATCCTGTATGACAGGCCGCGTTTTTCCGCTATATCATTAAAGTCGTCTTCGGGAAGAAGTACCACTATGTCGGCGCAGTTGGCGTTTCCGGTGTTTAGATTGTTGTAGAATCCGGCAATCCTGAAGGAGTATTCTTCGGGCCCGGATTTTACGGAAATATCCTGACCGGGCTCGCAGCCTCCGTCAACCTTAAATATATAACTTAAGAATATGCCGCTGCCGTCAGATTCGAGTATCTCATACTTTCCGATCTGCTTTTCGCAAGCTGCGTCAAAGCTCATAAAAGTGATGTTGCCGGCCAATATCCCGTCTTTATATTCCACTGAACCGGGGGCGGTGATGACGCTGTCTATCTCATACTGCTCTACCAGCCCGGTTCCGTCCATCGACTCTGCAATCCGGCCGGAGAAGTCTGTGCCCGGCATGTTGTTCAGATATACAGCGCCTATGTCCTCGCTGTTCAGCCTGTCCTTTTCCCTGTGGAAATCCTGCCTGAAATCCGTTGCCAGGAACAGGAATATGTTAATAAGGACGGCAGCAATTATGAGCAGGAAAGATATTGCGGCCACCTGCCATTTTGAGCGGCGCAGATTGGATATAATGAAATTCAGATTCTTTCCTTTTACCATTCCATCTCACCCAGGAAGTCGTTAAGTTTCTTAGCCCTTCCTTCATTATCGCCGTCGTATTTTCCGAGCTTGCATTCATCAAGCAGTTTTCCGTCGCGCAGATACAGCACGCGGTCGCCGCGTACGGCGCTTCTCACATCATGCGTGACCATGATCACCGACTGCCCTTTTCTGTTGAATTCCGTGAAAAGATCCAGCACCTCTCCTCCTGTCTTTGAGTTGAGTGCGCCGGTCGGCTCATCTGCAAAAAGAATGTCAGGTGAATTTATAAGTGCGCGGATGATCCCCACTCTCTGGGCCCTTCCGCCTGATATCTGCGAAGGAAACTTTGACCATGTATGCTCTTCAACCTGCACTGCCTTGAGCAGTTCCTTGGCACGGCTGACAAGCTCTTTTTTATTGCACTTGTTGAGCAGCCCCGCTGCAAGAACGTTGTCAAGCACGGTCATTGAATCCACAAGGCATATCTGCTGGAAGACAAAGCCGCAGTGGCTGCGCCTGAACATGGCCAGTTCATCTGCGTTAAGCGTGGTAAGATCTGTCCCTCCGAACAGAATGTGGCCGCTTGTGGCCTGATCCATGCCGGAAAGTGCGTAGAGGAGGGTTGATTTTCCTGAGCCGCTTGAACCCATGATGATGGTAAAATCGCCCTCATATATTGTCATGTCTATGTCTTTAAGTATCTGCTGCGTTCCGCTTTCAAGCTTGAACTCGCGGCAAAGCTTTTCAATTTTAAGCAATTCTTTCATTTTGTTTTCTTTCTGCCTTTTCTGCATACATCTTCAAAATATCCATTTGAGTGTAGCACTTACCATTCCGCCGGTCAATTACGGCAGCCTCAGCGTGCACAATCTTTGGTTTGGAAAAACGCCGGATCATGCAGCCGGAATTGTCGCATATGCGACAGTTCCCTCTATTATATAGAAATTACCCTTTAAAATATGAAGATTGTCCCCTTTATTTTCCAAATTTCTGAAAGCATAATAAAAAAATGGCACGGTTGTATCACAAAACAAAAATGCGGGAGAAAATCCATGGCTGACAAAAAATTTTCAGTTGATAAAAGCGTTATTAAGGGAACCAGCCTCACCGGAGTAGGTGACAGCGGAAACCCTAGTGTAGTTGATGTTAAAGACGGAAAGATTGTAAGGATCAGGCCGTTTGATTTTGCCAAAAACTTCCCTGAAGAAGTTAAGAAAAACCGATGGACGATACGTGCAAGAGGCAAGGAACTCTCTTCTCCTTCCCGTGCACCGCTTTCTCCTTTCGGCCTTACATATAAGACCAGGGTTTATTCAAAGAACAGGGTCTGCTGGCCTCTGAAGAGGGTTGACTGGGATCCTAAGGGTGAGCGTCATCCTGAAAACAGGGGAAAATCCAAATACGTCCGCATAAGCTGGGATGAGGCTGCTCAGATTGCAGCTGATGAGCTTATGCGTATCAAGAATACATACGGTGCATCTGCCATTCTGGTTGAGTCCGACGGCCACGGCGAAGGCAAGCATGTGGCATATAAGGGCTGCCCTAACAGGCTTGTGGGCCTTGTGGGTCCTTACACCGTACAGGTGCGCAATATGGATTCATGGGAAGGATGGCATCTTGGTGCCCGCCATGTGTGGGGCTGCGAGCCTCTTGGCGAGATGTCCCCAAGCGCCAACCTCTATCCGGATATCTGTCAGAATTCCGACACTGTCCTCTACTGGGGCTGTGACAGTGAGGTTACTCCTCTGGGCATAACCAGCTGCCTGCCTTCAAACCTCAGTTATTTCTTCTCAAGCATAGGCATCAAGAGCATCTTCATCGATCCGGCATTTAACTATGCCGCAGCTGCCCATTCTGACAAATGGATTCCTGTCCTTCCGAATACGGATGCAGCTTTCCAGCTTGCCATTGCCTATACCTGGCTTACAGAAGGTACTTATAATAAGGAATATATAGCAACTCATGCCTATGGCTTTGACAAGTTCACAGCCTATGTTCTCGGCGAGGAAGACGGCCAGCCGAAGACCCCGAAGTGGGCAAGTGAAAAATGCGGTGTCCCTGCCTGGACCATCAAGGCTTTTGCAAGGCAGTGGGCAAAAGAAAAGACCAGTATCCTTCACGGAAACGGCGGCGGCCTTATAAGAGGGCCATACTCATCTGAGCCGGGCAGACTTGAAGTTATGCTTCTGGGCATGCAGGGCCTGGGCGGACCGGGCGTTCATCAGGCAAAGATGCTTGAATGGGACGTTGCATCCGCAGATGACTGGGCAATCCCTTACCAGCCTGAAAAACTTTACAGGGTTCCTCAGCTGGGTACAAGCGACAACATGCCGGCCCTTCCTGAAGATCTTGCCCTTGATCCGGAGCTGAACATCGGCCGCGGAAAGAATTCGGAAGCAATGCTGAAGCGTGCTCCGGGATTCTGCAAACTCACAGAGCATCATGCTCCTGTATCACAGTGCATACCAAGATGCCTCGTACAGAAGGCTCTCCTTGAAGATCATGTTGAATGGTATGGATGCGCATGGGCACCGGTAAGACAGAACCCTGATCCGAATCTTCCTACACCTCATTTCCATTCAAGTGCTGAGTCGCAGTTCAGGAAGTTTGAATTCCCAAGACCGGGCCTTTCAAGAATCCACATGATCTGGACCGATACGCCTTGCAATGTTACATGCTGGAACGGAGGAAACTCCTTTATTGACGGTTACAGGAGCGAAGCTGTTGAAACTATCATCGCACAGCATCCGTGGATGGAAAATGACTGTCTCTTTGCAGACCTCATCCTTCCTGTGGCAACCAAGTTTGAGCTTAATGACCTTGGCAATGACACCAGCTCGGGCACATATGTCAGCATTTACAAAGAAGACAAATGCGTTGACATCATAGGCGAGTCCAAGGATGACTTCTGGTGCTGCGCAGAGGTCGCAAAGAAACTGGGACCTGAATATTATGAAAAATTCACCGGTAATTACACCGAGGAAGATATTGTAAAGATGCTTTACAGCGCTTCCGGCGTTGAAGAGCTCATCACCTGGGAAGAGCTTGACAAAAAGCAGATGGTCATCCTTCCGCGTAAGGATGAGGAAACCATCCAGGCCATACCTCCGGGGCTGCGCATCTTCCACGATGACCCGAATGCATACCATCTCACAACGCCTACCGGCCTTCTTGAGTACAGCTCAAAGAACATGGAAGAGCAGCTTCCTGAGGACAGTGAAAGACCTCCTGTTGCTCACTGGGTTGAGAACGGACCTTCACACGATGAAAGACTCGGCGGCGAACGTTCGGCAAAATATCCTCTGCTTATGGTTTCCAACCACGGCAGATGGCGTATGCATGCACAGTGTGATGACATCATATGGAACAGGGAAGTCCAGACAATGAAGGTTCGCGGCAAGGACGGCTATGCTTATGAGCCTTGCTGGATCAACCATAAAGAAGCTGAAAAGCGCGGCATAAAGACCGGCGATATCGTTAAGGTTTATAATGACCGCGGCATCGTGCTCTGCGGGGCATATGTAACCGAGCGTATAAACAACAGCTCATGCTATGTTGACCACGGATCACGTCTTGACCCTATCATTCCGGGCTGGCTTGACAGAGGCGGAGCAATCAATACCATCTGCCCTGTAAATATCACATCCGCAAATGCAACGGGCATGGCAACAACAGGCTATCTTGTTGAAGTTGAAAAAGTTTCCGATGAGGAAATGGCCGGATGGATGCGCGATTATCCTGAGGCATTTGAACGCAAGATCGATGAGGCCTGCGGAGTCTGCCTGGAAGGATGGCTTGCCGAGTAGCAGGGAGTCCGGTTCCGGTCAGGTTTATACGGTTAAGTAACTTTAGTCAACTAAATTAAATTTTATTAATGGCAGACAAAAATTATACTTGAATTTTTGTCTGCCATAAATTATTATATATCCATAAGAATATTCTTCTTGCGGAAGCGCATTCTGCCGGGCTCGGCGGGCGTCATGGGCTTCCGTCCTCAAAATCAATTTAATAAAGAGTCTGAACTGCTCTGAATTATAGGGAAGGATTGAACATGCAAAAAAATGTTTTCTTAAGGAAAGCTGCGGCATTGCTTTCCGTATTTCCGCTACTCGTTTTGCTTTTTGCTTCATCTGCTGCTTTGGTCTTTGCGGATGAGGGCGGGCCGCCGGCTGCACCTGCGGGGCCTGATTTTTCAAGCTGCAGGCTTATTGCCGTCTCTGCGGACGAGAGCCTGTTTTCGGATGATCCTGCGCTGATCGCTTCATATAACGGAGTTTACCTGCTTCAGTTTGAAGATGAAGCGGCGGCAGAAGAGGCTTACAGATTTTATCTGGAAAAGGCCGATATAATTGAGCCCGATACGGGAATAGCCGCGGCGGATGATGATTTGACAGAGACTTCTGCGGAAGCTGCCACTGAAGATGTCACGGAGGAAGAAACTTCTGCAGCGGAGGATGCGTCCATCCGGGTCATGACCGAGGATGATAATCCCCTGTCTGAACTGGAAAATGCCATTGCTGAACTGGAAGCCGTACCGGAAGAAGCTCCGGCCTTTGATGTTGCCCTTATTGATACCGGTGCTCCAGGGCCGGATGCAGCTGAAGCCGTCTCCATGATCGGTGATGACCCTGAAGATAATAACGGCCACGGCACAAGGATGATGGAAAAAATACTCAGCCAGAACCCTGATGCAGCCATACTTTCCATCAAGGCCCTGGACGATGACGGTTCGGGAGATATCTCCGCTGTGTATGCAGCCATTCAGTATGCAGTCAGCCGGAATGTGAAAGTGATCAACCTTTCCATGAGCGCGCGGGCGCTTTCGGAAAACGCTGTGATTGCCGAAGCCGTGAAGGAGGCCGCGTGCCTCGGAATAACTGTTGTCGGTGCAGCCGGAAACAACTCGGCCGATGCGGCAGGTTTCATCCCCGGAAATATTGAAGAAGCTGTCATCACAGGCTCGGCCGACAGCACCGGAAAGCGGCGCGAAACATCAAATTACGGCGCGTCTGTTGATTATAACATTGTCTCCCAAAGCACATCTGAGGCGGCAGCGCTTATGAGCGGTTTCCTCTCATGCCATGACCCGGCAGAGATTGCGGATATTCTTAATAAAGGCTTTATTTATGAACCCGGATATATCCCCCCTGCAGTTCCGGAAAGAGACCCGGTGCTGAACCCCGAATATCTCACAGGCGAGTTTCATACCTCCGAGACAGCGGGCGGTACAACCCTGGCATCATACACGGTAAAGGACGCCAACTGGGACTATGAAACCAAGACATGGACTTTCAGATGGTACACGCTGAGCGGAGCACAGACCTTCTGCTGCCAGTTCGGCGTTGATTACACAACGGCATCCGATGCCTACTGGCTGAGCACCACCGATACATCAGCTGCCGCCAAAAAAATCTGCAAGCTCAAATTCTTTGTGGACATGTACGGCGAAATACTTTACGGGCTGGATTCAACAGAGCGCACGTGGATCGTGCAGCGATACATCTGGGAGACCGGCTATAACATTGCCAGCGGCAGCAATACATGGAGGCTCAAATACAACAACGGCTATGCCGACAGCGTTTATGATACCGTGGTGACATATGCGCTGCGCGGATATGATACAGGCAGCGTGGGGATATATGTTGCCGGTGTGGGGATACAGGATCTTGCCAAGGTCTCATACAGTTACGGAACACTGAACATTAATAAGAGCGGCAAAACCCATGGCTACAGCATGGCCGGCGCGCTTTATGATATTTATAAAAGCGATGATTCCACCTATACAGGCATCACGATCATCACTAATGCCAACGGCGTTGGATATGTGGCAAAAAAGACTTCTTCCGCGCCGTCCTCCGGACTTTATACCAAAAACGGGTCATCCTACTGGGTCTCCACGGGAAGAAAGGCCATATATCTGATTCCGGGGACATACTATGTGAGGGAGTATAAGGTGCCTGATTCCGGCTATTACCTGAAGGACTCCACTCACCGCAAGGTCACCGTCTCATCCGGCGGCAGCTCCACCGTTACATCACCTGAAGCGGTGGTGACCACTTCCCTTACAGTGACCAAAACCTCTTCCGCAGGCACAGCCTGCATGAACCAGCTTTCCGGAAATGCCATGTATTCGCAGGATTTCTCGGGAGCGCAGTTCAGCGTGCGGATCTATGATTCATCCACCAAAGCGTGGGGTTCGGCGTCCACATATTCCACCGACGCAAACGGAAAATTCACCATCTCAGGCCTGTACATAGGAGACAAAGCGGAAATCACGGAGAAAAAAGCGCCGAAGGGATATCTGCTCCCGTCAGTAAAAACCTCCACCGTTCAGCTTAAATCAGGCAGCAACTCCGTGTCATTCGCAGATGAACCGGCGTTTGACCGCGGAACCCTGAGGTTCAAAAAAGCCGCTTTCTCCAATGGCCGGATACTTACTGATGAGGTTGTGGAAGGGGCCGTTTACCGGATGGACTACTTTGACAATGAAACAAGGAGCGGATCGCCGCGCCGCAGCTGGTATTTCAGGACTGATTCAGACGGAGTCATTCTTTATTCAAATGCCTATCTTGCCCCGGGTTATTCCAACCCTGCGCTGTATGTGGACAAGAGCGGCTCTCCGGCCCTGCCGCTCGGCTCCGTTTCATTAACGGAGGTTTACGCTCCGCCGGGATATCTGAAGTATTACGGCAGCCTGGATGGCGTGATCGCCATGAGTTCCGGCAGTGCCAAGTTCAGCTGGATTACAGGAAAAAGCGCTGCCCTGCTTCTTGAAGGAGAAGCTTCCGTAACTCTGGGAGAAGAGGAACTTGTGATTGCCGTCAGCAAGATTGACGGCGGAAACGGCCGTCCTCTTGCCGGCGCCGGCATGCAGCTTATTGAAAATGGAAATGTGCTTCTTGAATGGGAAAGTGACGGAACTGAAAAAAGAATCAAAAACCTGCTTACAGCCGGAAAAACTTATACCATTCATGAATCATATGCTCCGGAAGGATATGATCTTTCTGAAGATATCACTTTCAGTGTGGCAGAAGACGGCATGATTTCTGTTATTACTGAAGGCATAAGCACCTTTACAACTGAAGATAATATTTTTGGCATCTGTATGGAAGATACAAAAAAGCTTGTCCTTCCCGAGACAGGCGCAGCGGGCACGCTCCCTTCCGTCATTGCAGGAAGTCTGCTTATTCTTGCCGGACTGGGCCTTTTCCCTTCCTGCGGCAGAAAGCATTAAGGGTTTCCGGGCATTTTCTTCCGGTCTTGAATTTCCGGCAGACATTAATTATAATGTCTGCAGAAGAGACTGAAGGAGGCATGATATGGCAAAACCGGGAAGACCAAAATCAGATGACCCAAAGGATGAGCGCATCACGGTAAGGCTGAATGACGCCACAATGAAAAGGCTTCAGGCATACGCAGATGCTCTGGGCTGTTCAAAAGCCCAGGTTATGACAGAGGCACTGGAGCAGCTTCTGAAAAAGAGCGAATGACTCTGCATGCTGAAAGGAGGCCGGCCGTATGCCGCTTGAAATAATCCGCAATGACATAACAAAAGTCAGGGCTGATGCCATTGTCAATTCCACCAACTCCGCTTACCGCGCAGATGGCGGAAGTGACTTTGCCATACACAAAGCTGCCGGCCCTGAACTTGATGAAGCCTGCAGTAAGCTGGCTCCGTTAAAACCGGGAGATGCTGTAGTGACCGGCGCTTATAAGCTTAATGCAAAATATATAATCCACACATCCGCGCCTGTATGGGGCGAGGATGAAAACCCGGAATACCTGCTGGGCAGATGCTATGAATCCTGTCTGCGGCAGGCCGGAGAGCTGCAGTGTGAATCCATCGCATTCCCGCTTATCTCCAGCGGTACCTACGGATGTCCAAAAGAAACGGCACTAAAAGTTGCAACTGCAAGCATAAAGGCATTTCTTGAAGATAATGAAATGTACGTATACCTTGTGGTATATGATAAAAAAGCCTTTCAGATAAGCGCTTCCCTGGATAAAGAAATCAGTCAGTTCATCGATGATGCTTATGTTGACGCGCACAGAGAAAGCGTCAACCGCAATTTCTTTTTAAAGCCAAGGGCTATCCGGAGTCTGCGCAGGGCTGCCGCAGAGCAGGATGAGCCGGATGCTGATGCTTTCAGGGTTGGGGCGTGTCCTAAGGAGGCATCTTCGCCTGCCTATGCAGCCGTGGTTTCAGACTATCTTGAGCCGTATAAGGTGGATGAAGGCTTCAGCGATATGCTTTTGCGGAAAATAGATGAGGCCGGCCTTAAAGATTCCGAAGTATACAAGCGTGCAAATGTCAGCAAGCAGACCTTTTCAAAAATCAAATGCAACAAGGCCATCATTCCTCAAAAAACAACTGTGCTGGCTTTTGCCGTTGCACTGAAGCTTGATCTGGAAGAGACGCGTGAGCTTCTGGATAAGGCAGGATACTCTCTCTCAAGAAGTTTCCTTCTGGATGTGATAGTTGAGCACTTTATTAAGGAAGGAAATTACGATATCTTTGAAATAAACAATGTCCTGTTTGATAAGGACCAGAAGCTTTTGGGGACAAATTAAAAGTCCCCTGCCGGGCGACCTTTTTGATTCCGTTTTTCCGTATGATGTGGCTGTAAACAAAAACAGCCACATTTTTTTACAGGAGGAATCAAAATGGAAAAGAATAATATTACTGAAATGATATTCATACTGGACAGGAGCGGATCAATGTGCGGCCTTACTGATGATACCATCGGCGGCTTCAACAGCATGATCAATGAACAGAAGGAAAAAGAAGGAACCTGCATTGTATCAACAGTGCTTTTCAGTGACCATTCAAAGGTGATCCATGACAGGATTGAGATCAAAGACGTTCCTGAAATGACACATAAGGACTACCGTCCAAACGGATGCACAGCTCTGATCGACGCTATTGGCGATGCCATCCACCATATCGGAATCGTCCACAAGTATGCAAGACCGGAAGATGTCCCTGCAAATACGATCTTTGTCATCACCACTGACGGAATGGAAAACTCAAGCAGAAAATATTCCAGCGATGATGTGAAGAAGATGATTGAGCGCCAGCGCGAGAAGTACGGATGGGAGTTCATCTTTGTAGGCGCCAACATTGATGCAGTTGAGACAGCAAAGCAATATGGTATCCGCGAAGACCGTGCGGTCAACTATCATTCAGATAAAATCGGCACGCATGTTGTTTATAAAAACATTTCCAAAATGGCTGCCTGCGTAAGAGACTGCGGCCGCGTCAATGATGACTGGAACGATGAAATAAATCAGGATTTCCTTCGCAGGAAATAAATCTATCCTCCTCCCGGCAGCTCTTTTACAGGAATGCGTGAATTGACCAAAGTCTCTGCATGTGTTAACATTCTGCCTAAGGAAGCCAGGCTTTCTGAAGCCTGAAACCAAGGGGATATAAAATGAAAAAGACAAAACTCATCTGGGGAATAATTCTTGAGGTCATCGGCGTTGTCGGTATCTGCAACACTGCCGGCGAAAGCGGCGCTTATGTAATCGTATGCGCGGCATTTATAGCAGTCGGTCTGGGACTGATTTTTTCATATGCAAGGGCAGCTAAAAAATACAAAGCAGAAGATCAGGAAACTCAGTCATTTGAGGAACAGCAGAAGCAGAATGCAAGGCAGCATCTGGAAAATGAGAAGGCCAGACTTGATGCCGAGGCAGAGAAACTTCGTGCAGAGGCAAACATGACAGTGATATGTCCTCACTGCGGTGCCAGGGTGAAAGGGCATCACTGTGAGTATTGCGACAGTGATTTCTGATCATCTTAAGCATTTCCTGTATTGATTGACGGAAATTAAAGAATTCTATAAAATGTATGAAAGTGGCGTGGACAATCTTCCACGCCATTAAAACGAAAAGGGAGGGATACAATCACAATGTATTCTGTGCCTGAAGAATGGTATGAAAATTGTTACTCAGATAAAAAGGAATGCTGCAGTGCGGCACGTCCTTTTTCTTTGCTGCACGAAGAAAAACCGGCAGAGTGCTGGCTGCTGATCCACGGATACCGCGGTTATCCGGGAGAAATGGTAAGCCCGGCGCAGCTGCTTTATGAGGCGGGTTTTGATGTTTACGTGCCGAGGCTTCCCGGTCACGGAACATGCGGAAAGGATTTTATCGCTTCCCATGCTTCTGACTGGCTTACTCTTTCTGAAAATGCCATCGCTTATCTGAAGCAGAAATATACAAAAGTGCATCTCTTGGGGCATTCTATGGGATCATCCATTGCCGCTCTTCTGGGCTGCGGTGATGAGCAGATCGGGAAGCTTGTTTATGTTTCGCCGAGCTTTGAAAATCTCCAGATGCGCCAGCCGGCAAGGATCATCCTGAAAATCCTTTCATTTGCAATACCAAAAGTCCGCTGCAAATGGCATCTCAGCAAAAAATACCATCAGCATTATGAGAATGCTCCGTGCGATGAGGAGTACCTCGGCCAGGAATACTGGAAGTGGTTCTTCACCAAACAGCTTCTTGAATATTACAAGCTGATGAAGGACAGCTTCAAAGTCCTTACAGAGCATCCGCATGAGCATCTGATCATTTATCCGATGCTGGATCATGTGATTTCCGAGCCATCCGTGGCCATGCTTAAAGAAGCTCTGGGAAACAGCGCCAATATCCTGTCTGTTCCGACGGGAACACATTCAATTCTTTATGATAAGGATCCTGCAGCCGAGCAGGCTGCCCTGGACGCCATAGAAGCATTTGCAAAAAAATAAGGGGCAGCATTCTCATGCCGCCCCGTGAGAAAATTTAAAATTCATATACAGGTTCAAAATCGCCTGCATCATGGCCGCAAAGCGGGCAGACAAATTCTGCCGGCAGCGTTGGTCCTTCATAGATGTAACCGCATATCCTGCATTTCCAGCCGACAATCTTTTTTTCCTTATTTACAGCTTCCGGCTTTGGCTTGATATTGCTCTGATAATATGCATAAGTTATCGGCTTTTCATCACTTAATACTTTTGCATCTGCTACTTCCGCAATAAATAATGTGTGGCTTCCCAGATCCATGCTTTCTGCAACTTTCAGACTAAGCACAGCGCACGCACCCCATCCCATATAAGGGATTCCTCGTTCATCGCTCGGGAAAGGGATATCTGACATCTTGTCAACATCTCTGCCTGACTGCATGCCGAAGTGTTTGATTGTTTCAAAAGTTATGCTCTCATCCAGAATGCTGAGCGTACATTCCCCGCTTTCCTTGATCAGATCGCAGGTGTAATTGGAATTTATCACAGATATCGCAACTCTTGCAGGGCTGTTTGCAACCTGAATACAAGTGTTTGTAATGCATCCGTTTGTTTTATCCCCTGACTTTGCTGCCAGCATAAAAACGCCGTAACTCAGTGCATACATAGCTGTTTTATCCATAAACTGCCTCCTCCGTTTAACATAGAATCTTTTTTCAGTATATCGCTGATTTATCTTTTGCGCAATTTACCATTGGCAGAGCCGCGCGTTTTTTATTATTATATATGACAGTGCATAGATGCAGCCGCATAAAGGAGAGTTTTAAGTAATAAACCATGCCAAAAGCAAATCCTCTGAAGGTCATAAAAATAGCCGGGGCATATATTGCCTGGGTAATAGGTTCGGGTTTTGCCACCGGACAGGAAGTGCTGCAGTTTTTCTCAAGCTATGGCTGGATGAGCTATGCCGTGGTGGGAATAAATCTGGCCGGCTTTATTCTGTTAGGCTACCTGCTTATGCGGGCCGGTTTTGAAAATAAGAACGACGCATGCTTTGACCATTTCAGGTTCTTTTGCGGAAAGGTGCTGGGAACCGGCTACTCATGGCTGATCACGGTAACTCTTCTTTTGCTTATCCCTGTGCTTTTTTCAGGCGGCGGTGCCACACTGAATGAGTACTATAGTATACCCAAGCCCATCGGATCCGCAGTTCTTGCGGCAGCCGTTCTGGCTGTTTATCTGATCGGCTTTGAAAAAATGGTCGGCATCATTTCCAAATTAGGTCCTGTCATTATCCTTTTTTCTCTGGCAGTAGGCATAATAAGTCTGATACAAAGCTGGGGCAGCTGGGAGGCTGTTCCCGTTTATGCAGAAGCGCTTGAGCCTTTCAGGGCCGCCCCTTTGTGGTGGCTCAGCGGCCTGCTGTATCTGGGACTTAACTTTTTCCCGGGGAGCACATATTTTACCCAGCTGGGTGCTTCGGCGGATTCGCGCAAGGAACTGAAGTGGGGCGCCGCTTGCGGGGGAATCATAGTGCTTCTTTCTATCGTCATCATGAGCACATCCATAATGCTGAACGGAAACTCCATAGCGGGGCTGGATATCCCGGTACTTTATCTTGCTCAGCGCATCTCCGGTATTTTCGGAGCTGTCTTTTCCGTCATGCTGGTGCTCGGAATCTTTTCATCATGTTCGGTAATGATGTGGTCTGTCTGCAAAAACCTTACGGCAAAAACGCACAAGAATACCCTGACGGCAATCGGCGTGGCTGTTTTCGGTTATGTCATAAGCCTTTTTTCTTTCAGCAAACTGCTCGGAACCGTATACCCTCTCATAGGATATGCCGGGCTGGTTTATCTGGGCTGTGTGATCCGAAAAGGTTTAATAAAGCATAAAAAAAACTGACTGCTTTTTGCATACTAATTTCGATTGTCGGGTACGATTCCCTGCTATTATGTCATCCAAATCCGGTTGTCGGGTAGTAATAGTACCCGACAACCGGATTTGATTTACACTTTCAGATTTACCTGTTCCCAACAACCGGATTCGAAGGCCATGATGGTCCTGAAAAACCCGAAAAAACTATAATTTAAAAAGAGTTTGATTCAGATAGCCTCTTGGGTTTAGTAAAGCTTGCTAACCATCCATATCAGGAAATAATGCCAAATAATATCGATATTAAATAACCTCAATATCATCTTCATCGATTTCTAAATCTGCAGGAATTCTCCATGAATTTTCAGACATGTGTCTAATAAAGGCCTCGTCTAACTTTATGTTATACTTTTCAACATAGTATGCAAGATCAGCTGGCCAAATCCAGACTCCATCTGTAATTTCGTCCGGAGCACCAATGACTCCTTCATCTGGACAGACAACATCCTTCACAACACTTCCACAGGCAGCTAATACATAACCGCTCTGAAGATATCTGCAAATGGCATTTTTATCAGCGTTATTTTTATTAAGCACGTCCATAATTGATGGATCATTTGCATCACCGTGTGGCATTTCTTTATAATATCCTTGTCGTTTTAAAATCATTTTTTAGTTCCTTTCCTTGGATTAAATTCGTTCCAATGTCCGTTATCAATATACGATTTGGGTCCAATTGTCAGCTTTCCGCTTGGATGAGCCCATACTGTGTCCGAAGGAGCAATCACTTTAACTCCCATTTTATTCGCAAAATTTTGAGCAAACTCCTTTTCCCCAGCACTGCAGGATATTAATCTTATCGGCCCGGATTTATATCCAATATCATGTCTGACATAAGTTGCAAGACGGCGTTGGTCTATGTCTTGCCATTTTCCATTATGAAATACTGAAACTTTATCTGTATCAGGATTGCCATGAATAATCACATCTGTATATCCTGCTAACGGTTTTGCCCGAAGGGCAAATTTTCCAAAATTATCCCCAGGTCTATAACCAACTAGTTTTACTGTGCCCGGAGCGGCTCCGTCAAGGCTCCCTTTTGTTCTGCCGAAACCACCATGAAATCCTCCGCCCATTATTTCTTCACCTCCTTACGGTGGAAAAATAATGGCTTAACAGTTATCAAATTAATACCACTATTCTTCAGTTCTGCGATATTCCTTGGTTCAGGTCCGTACAGTACTATTATTTCTGGTTCAAGCCTTTTTGCGACATATTCTATCCCTTTTACAAAGATTTCTCTATAAGTTTTTGCCCTTATGCACCCAAGCGAACCTATCGAAATAATGCTATGTTGTGCTATTCCTTCACAGCAACATTCAAATGTTCTTTCATCTCCAAACCTGATATTTGGTATTACTTTTATTTCTTGGGACTGCAACCATGCCCCTATAGCCCTGCTTCTGAATATGTTCCATATTTGCATTGATAGCGGCATGTCGTAATAAACACTAAAATCTGGTGAAATTACTCCATCGAACTTGGACAACTGTGCAACATATTTTGTCGGATTATTCCAGATTCTTTCAAATTGAAAATCATCTTCATAAAAGCAGACCCATTGCCGATAATCTTTTTTCTCCTGCATTGCCCTGGAAAAAGGGATTAGGCGGCTTGGAACCGTATGCTCTTCACGGATTACTGGAAATTCATATTTCCCCTCGTATGTTGCCGTTTTTAGGATGGATGCATGGAACACATCAATACAGCCGCCTCTTAAACTGTTTACCTTGGCCATTTACTAATTCTCCTTTCAAATATGTTTTTATTTGAAAGAAATAAGCGCTTAATCTTTCTGCAATAAAATTAGCATTATTAATGCCAAGGCTATTAAGAACGATTTTCGGGATTTTATAATTTTTGAGCCAAAGTCAGATCAAACAAATACCTCATGTTTTGTATTCTTTTTCGTGTCCATTCTTTCTTCTGCCATATTGCGAAGATATCATAGCTCCTTAAAAATGAAGCTCTGTCTTCCATGGAAGACTCTTTTCTAAACCATTCCTTATAAGTATTATCATCGTCGATTCTCATTAGTTCTTTATATTGAATTCCTAAAACAAGAATTTCTTTTACCAGATCCTTCATTGTTTCGCGTCCAAGCGGATTTGTGTCCTTGCCAAATAAATACGGTAAAATCAGTAGCCGCTCCTTAACCATACGGCTGTCTGTTGCGTACCAACCACCAAATCTTGATTCTATTTTGACCAGTCCGCAAATAAGGATAAGTGTTTCTCTGTCGATAGTATCAATGCCTTCTTTTTCCATTAGACATGACAGACAGTAGAAAGTCTCAATTGGATAATGCCACTCCAATGTAAATAATGCCAAAGACGCAAATATCATATCTTCATCACTGACCTTAGAGCGTTCTACCAGCATTTCTACAACTGAATCATACTGTTCAAACATCTCTCGAAAATGTTCATTTGATACTTTTTTTGAACTGACTATTCTCCGTTCAACTATAGACTTTATTATTTCAAGGTCATGGACATTCTGATGCTCATAATAATTCATTTCTGTCAGCCGGTGCCCTCTGAGTTTCTTGCCTATGGTATCCATGTCTGTATCTGCAAATTTATGTCCCTCGGGAACTGAGTTTCCGTTTGCAGTAAGTTCACGCTTCTTATATTTTAATATATACTGCATTGTGCGTGACTGAACCATACGTTCACTATCATCCGCATTATTAAGAAAATAACGTAATGGATATTCTGGGTCAGTGTAATCAAAGGAATACTTGATATACTCAAAGGTGATATATTCAGCCACTGCAAGGACCCAGGTCATATCTTCTTCACCCTCATAGCCGAATATAAATTCTCGCTGTTCCAATGGCAATTGACCTAGGGAAGCAATTATATCCATAAATAGCATATTCATTTTTTCAGTCATTACTGAAAATAATTCCATATTTTGTCACCGCCATTATTATTTTTTCTTTTATTATATATTTTTGATTTTGTACTTAAAAGAAAAAACAGATATTAATCAAAACACTGTTCAGTCCCTTAGAAGAACAAAAAGCCTTGATTTTTCAAGTTCTTTCGGAAAGCAGCAATTAGAAAAACAAGTTGGCTCTTATTTCCCAAGTTTACTATAAATTATCTTTAAGGAACCCTGCAGATTGATGTAGGGATTTCTTTCTTCCGGGTTAACGAATGCGAAGCCGCTCAAACAAATTCTGGAAAATCTTTCTTCATCCCCATATACTGTGGTAATATAATAAGTTGGATATCAATATGCATTGATTATTTTTTGATGAAGTTTTATAGGTGTACGAAAAATGCCGCACCTGTTGTTCAATGAAAGGGTTTATAAAAGATGAAAAAATTTCTTAAAACATTAGGGATCATAGCTCTTGCCGGAATAATTCTCTTTACTTCGGTAAGGTTTCCTTCATCCGAGGCATACGCTGCCTCAAGGACGCCCGCTCCGTTTACGGTCTTTCCGACCGATAAAATAAGCGGGACATTCTATTTCCCGCAGGATATAGACCGTCCGACCACTTTCATATACAGGGATGACTTCTTTGCCAACGAGTCGACCACCTATCATCATTCTCTCGCCACATTCGCCCTCTGCCTTGCGATGTCTGCGTTTGAATCGAAGAATGTCGGTTATTCATACGGCTACAAAAATACAGAAGACCTCATGAAAAAGGTCGGCTGCATTGATATAGAAGCTAACGAGGACTTTAAGAAAAAGCCGGAAACGGACACGATGGGTGTCTGCATCGGAAGAAAAGAGATTGAGCTCACTGACGGCACCACCCAGCCGGTCATGATGGTTGCGCTGAGAGGCGGTAACTATGCGTCTGAGTGGACAGGCAATGTAAGAGTGGGCACACGGGGTGAACATTTGGGCTTCAGCTATGCCCGGGATGCTGCCATCCAGAGCATAGTCGATTACATGGAAGCTCACGGAGACGATTTTTCAACCGAGCATCCCGTAAAAATTCTTGTTGCCGGATACAGCCGTGCTTCGGCAACTGCAAATCTCACAGGCGCATACCTCAACTGCGCAGTCCTCGGAGAGGACGGCAGATCTGACCTGAAAGCCTGCCTTGATAAGGCCGGAACTACCCTTCAGGATATTTATGTCTACGGATTTGAAGTTCCTCAGGGATATACTAACAATTCCGAATATCAGCCATCAGATACATCAAACCTGTTCTGTATAGTGAATCCTATCGATCCGGTGCCTTATGTGGCTCCGTCAAAACTGGGAGGATTCAAGCACGCCGGCACAGAGATTGATCCGACCTACGGCATTACGGAAAGCGCATTTTATGCTCAGCTGGGTCAGGTGGATTCCAGTATGATCCAAAAATGGAAAAATAAGAAGGCTCTTCATGAATTTACTGTCAAAGAGAGCAGCCTTCTGGGAATTATCCTGTCCTTTTTCTCAAGCCCTGATTTTGACGATGCCTCAGACACTGCGTTCGGCGATACTCTTGCCGACTTTGACTACAGCCTCATGAATGATTACCTGGTTGACAGTCTTAAGATGATGGAAAAATTCCTCGATGGCTACGATGACGTCCCGGAAGAAAACCTGGCCAGGTCCATATATTCAAATGAACTTGAGGATTCGCTTACAATACTGGTCGGGGCTTACATGGGACTGGGCAAAGATGATTCAGAACGCTTCGTAAACGCCCTGGCAGGAGCTGCCGGAAAGCAGCTGGATTTCTATACCATATCAAGCCTCATTTCCAATATCTTTAAAATCTATTTCGGTACTGACGCCGGATATACCGCAACCAGGATACTTGACCACGTTATCCGCGGAGTTGTTGAAGAGCTTGAAAAGAACCGGAAAATAAGCGATATCCTGTCTGATTATGATCTCAATGTAATTGAAAGAAATTCCTACAGTCTGGCGCGGTTTGTAACCTGCCTGTATTTAGTCGGAATGAGAGATGATTACCAGCATCTGGCAACCGGACTCACATACGGGGCAGACCTGTTTGAGCCGCATTATCCGGAGTACACGCTTGCGTTCATGAGAGCAGGAGACTATCTCTATCAGACCATGCAAGGGCAGTACCAGCTGACCGTTTCATCCAGGAACGGTGAGTCTCTGGATAACATCGAAGTAAGGGTAAAAAGGAAGGATACCACTTCGCCTTACGAGGAAACCGTTATTGCCACCGTGGATAAAGACGGCCTTTCTGTTCTGGACGGCTACTACTACGTGGGCAACGCGTGGATAGATGAAGGCCGGTTCTATATAACTGCCAATCTTGACGGCAGCTGGAACCAGACAGACCTCCTGTTTGAAATTGTATGCAAGGAAGATACAGGATGCAGGCAGGGAATCAAAACCGAATACACATTCTTTAACCAGGGAACAGCAACCCAGACTGTCTCGCAGGACTTTGAGCGCTCTTTCATGAATGCCGCCTATGACGATGTCATCAGGCTTGTTCCGGATAAGAACAACAGAAGCCTTGCTGTTCTGGAAAAAACAATCAAGCTCACCCCGGTATTTGTTAATGAAAAATACGAAGAGATATCCGGCGGCACCATCAAAGTTACTGCTGACGGAAAGAAGGCCAGCCTTGATGCACTTTCGGTTTTCGCCCGCAATGAATTTGAAATAACTCCTCCTGAAGGGACATATCTTAAGCAGCTTGAAATTCCGTATTACGGTATAGACGGCAACCCTGTGGAAAATGAAAAAACCGGGCGATACTATACCGTTTATCAGGAACTTTTCACCGACTGGGATCAGTACTACAGTTCAATGCCGCTCTATATCATATGCAGCGGCAAGCAGACCGAAGGCAAGGTTTATGCCGATGTGCTTTACCAGCATGAAAAGAGCTCTTCTTCCTCAATACTGATAAATGATGAGGATAAAACTGCTGTTGTGATCCTTGATAATCTTACCAAGGGTTCTTCCTCCTCCGGTCCGGGAGCAAAGGCCATTGATGCGGAGCCGGGCGACAAGGTTTCCATCACCATAAAAGAAGGTGACCTTGTGGCTGGAAAAGAATTCCGCGGATGGACAATAAACGGAAGCAATATAAGTGAAAAAACCGAGGACGGATACAAGCTGACCTTCACCATGCCTGAAGGCGGAGTGGAGATCCATGCAGTATTCGGAGACAAGACAGACCTTGTCACTCTCACATTTACGGGCTCATGGGCAAGTCCTAACGGGACTGCTCCATCTGAGCAGACCCCTGCATGGAAGCAGATCTACATCGATCCGGAGTATGCCGACATCGCATTTAAAAAAGCTTCAAACTTCTATCCTGTAAAGCACATTTACGAAAAGAGGTCGAAGGATGCGGGAAGAGCCTGGATAAAGGCGCCTTCATATCCTTCCGAAATTTCGGATGACGGCGTGTTTGACCATTGGGAGGTTTATTACACCGATACAGGAAAGAAATTCGACCAGTACATTGCGGTGGAAACTTCTTACAATCCTTCTACTGAAAAATATGAGAAAGACTATGTCAAGGCCGACGGATTCAAGGGCGAAACGATAGTTCTTGAAAAGATAAAGGACAACATCACGCTTGTTCCTGTATATACAAAGGCCAAGTACACCCTTACGGTAAGAAATACCGCCCGGGGAGTTCATGAATATCAGCTTTCGGAAGGCGAGACCATTACTATCAAGGATGCCAAGGTACGCGGCCTCTCGCATACTTACTGGGACGGTTATTACTATCCGCTTGCCGAGACCATGGATGCCTACGGCAATGTAACAAGAGGGCTTTCGGAAGATGCTTCGACGCTGCCGGAATATTACAGCACGACCGGCGATTATCTGTTTACAATGCCTAAGGGAGATGCTTATCTTACCGCGCACAGCGAGGACACGGAATATGAAGTATCCTGGACCGGCGATGCCATCAAGACAAACTCAGGAGATACTGTTTTCAACTACCGCGATGAGGTGAATATCCTTCCTGATAATCTGACGCGCGGAACAAGGCTCGTGGATATAAAGATAGTAAGCGGCGAAGACCCTGATGAAACAAACCCTGAAGTATTAAAGGCTCCTAACGGTGATGTTATATCCCTTACATTTACAATGCCTGACTCAGATGTGGTGCTTGCGCCGGTAACCGAAACAGTCCAGCACATACTTACCGTAGAAAATGCCGTGGCTGATTATCCTGACGGCGGCGAGATAACTGATCAGCATGACGGAACCTACAACGTATTCCTTAAAGACTTCATCAGGCTCACCCCTGTGATCCCTGACGGAAAGTACTTTGTAAAGTGGGAAGTAAGCGGCATAGACGAAGATGACCTTACTATTTACGAGGATGATGCACATACGGCATTTATCGAGATGCCTGATGCCGATATCACTGTGAAGGCCGTCCTTGGAAACCTTAAGAAGATAACCGATATCAGTGCTGAGTTTACTTCAACATTCGCAGGAGCAAAGCTGATGCCTACATCAGCCGCAGTAAACGGCGAAGGCGTAAAGGAAACATCGGTTGAAACGCCTCATGAAGAGATGTGGCTTGATAACCCTGCGATTTTCGGATACCCTTATGAATTCTCATTCGTTCTTAATCCTGAGGACGGATACTATTTCGCGGAGGATTCAAAGATTACTCTGAACGGCGAAGAATGCAGCGTTACCGTTATGGATGACGGCAGTGCGCTTGCCGAATGCACCTTAAGGACGGGGCCTGCATATATTACTGATGTAAATGATGTTCCTGATGTGATCGGAATCGAATCCGGCCATACGGTACCTGAAATAAAGGCAATGGTTCGTCAGAGCACATGGATATTTGTGGATGACGGCCATAGTTATCCTGTGGATATCAGCTGGAACTGGGACGGTCTGGCAGGTTATGATCCGAATGAAAAAACCGTGCCTCAGGAATTCACCGTTGAAGGGCAGATTGATACTGCATATCTGACAGAGGATGATATACTCGGCTTTTATTCAGATGAATATCTGCTTTATGCGGATGGTGTGAGCAAAAATATAAACGTTAAAATAAGCACCGTGCCTGAAGATGAAACCGCGGCTCCTTATGTTACGGGAGACCTTCCGGGAAAATATGACAATACGGCCATTCCAAGTCTTAACTGCGTGACAGAAGGCGCAAAGATATATTACATAATTAATGACGGAACCACTGAGCCGTCTGCTGCTGAAATCATATCAGACGGCAGCGAATATTCTGATGAAACTCCTATAGAGCTTAAGGGCACAACAGGCGAAACCAAAGAGTACAGCCTGTGGGCAGCCGCCATAAAGGGTGAAAAGGCAAGTGAAGCCGTAAGGTTTGACTATACAATTGAAATGCCTGATCTCACTGAATATACACTTACTGTTGTAAACGGCATTGGCAGCGGAAGCTACAGGCACGACGACACAGCCGTGGTCGGAATAAGGGCAAATGACCCTGAAGAAAATACTTCATACACCGGCTTTACGGCAGACAATGAAGTAACCTTCATTTCGGGTGGACTGAATGATAATTACGCATCATTCCATATGCCGGCCAATAACCTTAAGTTTGTGGCAAACTTCACGGTGGATGTGGCTGACTTCATTCTGGAAAACCCGTCTGCAGCGCAAGACCTTCCTGGTGATGTTGAGATCCTCAAAGGAACACCGGAGAATGTTGAGGTGGAAGGAACACCGGGAAGCTGCATTAAATATACTGATGTAACTGATGCGGGAAATCCTTTTGATGCTTCGGGGAAAGCTGATTATTCAAGGATCTACCGCGGCGAGTTCACAATAGATGCAGCCGGCGAGGGCTTCTCCTTTGCCGATGACGTGAAGATCACGGTAAACGGCGAGGAAAAGACGGCCGATGATATCCGTAAGAACGATGACGGAAGCATTACCGTATTCCATACATTCTCAGAAACGGAAGCAAAAACCTTTATGCTTACTGTCATAAACGGAAAGGCTGTTTATGCGGACAGCGGAAAGGACATTCCTTCGGGAACAAACATCCCGGTCGGCACCTCTGTACAGGTGATCGCCGATGAAAAGGACGGATACAGGTTCTCCGGATGGAGCGAAAGCAATGGCGTGATTTCTCCTGAGGGCGAAGAGGCTGGTTTCCTCATGCCTGAGGCTGATGTAACCCTGACTGCAGAATATGAAAAGGTGATCAACAAGCTGACTGCATTCCTTGATGCTCCTGAAGCTCCTGACTGGATGCTTTCTGAAAAAGCCAGATCGGACGAGCAGGGAATAAAAGAATCCGAGCCTCCGGTAAGCTGGACATTTGACGGCAAGGATGTCACCGAGGCCAAAGAGAACGGTGTCTACTGTGCGCAGATGGTGATACATGCTGATGACGGATTCGTTTTTGATGAGAAGATGGCAGCAGAGCTTAACGGACAGCCGTGCAGCGTTACAATTTCCGGGGACGGAAAGACTGCCACGTTCTGCGCCCTGTTTGACGCAGAACCTGTTCCTGCGGAGGAGACTTCTGAAGAGGAGACTTCTGAAGATGAAACCTCCGGCGGGGAAGAGACAACTGGCGAATCCGGAACATCCGGCGAACCCGGAACATCCGGTGAATACGAGCCGTCAGGTGAGGCTGAACCTGAAACGGAGGATGTGGGAACAGGTGATGACAGCGGTTTACCAATATACCTGGTGCTTCTGCTGCTCAGCACAGGCTTCATCACCTATCTGCTTCGCAGACGTAAGAATTAATGTATAAAAAAGCGCCGCAGTCGGAGGATTCTGGCTGCGGCACTTTTGTTTTGACTCAATTTCACAATTTTTCCGGTTAAATAAACATTCCTGCATCAAAGCCTGCCCGCATGCTGTCTGCGACCACTCCGACTTTTTGACAGTTTCCTATTGCGCGGAAGGTATGTGCACAGTTTCTTAAAGCCTCAGATTCGGCTTCTCTTGAGCGCATACCAATGGCAACGATAACCGCATCAGCTGAAACAAATATCTCATTCCCGTCAGTGCCGATGCATTTAACGCCTTCTTTATCAATTTCTGCGCATTTGGTATTTACAAGGACCTTTATTCCCAACTCCTTTAACTTCAGGTTATATGTTCTGGAATAGCGGATGTTTGCATCCCGGGCTATCTCCGGCAGCGCCTCAATTATTGTCACCTGCTTACCAAGCATGGCCTGATGTATTGCTGATTCAATACCGACCAGACCGCCTCCGATAACAGCAACCGAACTTCCCGGAAGTCGATCTGCCAACTTATCAGCAACATCCGGCATATAAACATTATCCCCATTGCTTCCGGGAAAAGGTGGGAGAATCATGTCTGCACCTATGGCGGACAAAATTACATCTGCCTTTTCTTCAGCTGCTATCTCCGGGGTAAGGGCCGTATTCATAATAACCTTTATCGGCAGCCTTGATATTTTAGCTTCCAGAACCTTAACCAGCCTGAAAAGATCTTCTTTGAACGGAACATATTCTGCAAAATTAAGAGCTCCGCCAAAACGGTCTGATTTTTCATAAAGAGTTACATCGTGCCCCCTTGACGCTGCTACAATGGCTGCTTCCATACCTGCCGGCCCACCGCCCGCAATAAGAACCTTCTTCTTTTCATAAGCTTTCGGCACCATGAACTGAAGCTCATACTCTCTTCCTATCTCCGGATTCACTGCACATCTTGCGGTCTGTCTGGTGAACCTGCCTGATTGGCAGGTGGCGCATCTCTGGCAAGGAACAATAAGCTCAGGTGTTCCGTCATGAGCTTTGTTTGGCAAGTCGGGATCGGCCAGCATCTGCCTTCCGAGTGCCACCAGGTCTGCCTTACCTTGGGCAATGGCTTCTTCCATCATAACAGGATCAGAAAAACCACCGACTGTTGTGACCGGAACACTGACTTCTTTCTTTATTGCCGCAGCCAGATCAAGAAGATGTCCTCTTTTTGTAAATATCGGAGACTGCATAAGATCCTGAAGCTCAGGGAACATATGCAGTGTAGCCGAAACATGGAATGCATCAACGTAAGGCTCGAGTATTTTACAGATTTGAACAGACTCTTCCAGTGTCAATCCGCCTTCCGCTCCATCAATTCCATTTATCCTGAAATCAATCGGAAAACGTGGTCCTACTGCTTCCCGGACTTTTTTTAATACCATGATAGCAAAACGGCATCGGTTTTCCAGGCTGCCTCCGTACTCATCTATTCTCTTATTGATAAGTGGTGAAAAGAACTGACCTATAAGCCATCCATGCGCTGCATGTACCATTACCATATCAAACCCGGCCAGTTTACATCTTGCCGCCGCCCTGGCATACGAATCGGCTATTTCTTCCATAAATTCAACTGTCATTTCCTGAGAAGTGATAGAAATAGATTCCTTCGTCTGGAAACCTATCGAAAGCGGAATTGCCGACGGTCCGTACGGTGCCTCACCATTTATAAATTCCGGATTACATACTATTCCTCCATGACTTAATTCATATGAACAAAGGCATCCATATTTATGTATTTCTTCCGCCGCTCTTGTTATGCTTGGCAGACAATCATCGCTATAAAGATAAACCTGATAAGGGTGGTCCTGCCCTGTCGGATGAACAATTCCGTCTCCTATAACTACCATGGCTGCACCGCCCTGCGCTTTGCGTGCGTAATATGCGATATTGTGTTCGTTCAGCGTTCCGTCATGATTAATATCGCCTTGCGAAGATGGTGATGCAATGATACGGTTTTTAAGAATAACCGAATTGATTTTTATTGGTGAAAATAAATTTGAAAACATTTCCTTCATTATTTTATCTCCTTACCCGGCACCTCATGAGTGGGGCGTCAAAAAGTTTACTTGTACAATAATTCCCTGCCATCCTGATATCTGTCCAAGTTCTCACAAACAATAGGTATTATCCTATCGAAATAATACGGTGAATCCGCAGCACAGTGAGGAGTAATTATCACATTTTCCATATCCCACAAAGGACTGTCCTTTGGAAGCGGTTCCGGATCGACTGCATCAAGTGCGGCTCCTGCTATGATTCCCTTCTTCAAAGCTTCGGTCAAAGCGTCGGTATCTACAACTGCTCCGCGCCCTATATTGATGAAAACCCCTGTTCGCTTCATGCTGGCAAACTCTTTTGCTCCGAACATTTTTTCCGACTGTGGGGTATGCGGAACCAGGCAAACCACAAAATCCGCCAGGTTAAGTACTTTTTCTAACTCATTTGTGGAATACATTTCATCCACGTTTTCCATCTGTGTTACATGCCGCTTGCATCCAATCACTTTCATACCAAGCATTTTGCACAGCGCTGCAACCCGGCTGCCTATGTCGCCCATACCTACTATTGCTACCGTTTTTTCAATAGTCTCTTCCGGTTCCGGCGCAGATGGTTTTTGCCAGATGTGTTTTCTCTGATTTGCATATATTTGTGGCATTCCCCGCAAAAATGACAGAATGTAGCAGAGAGTTGTCTGTGCCATTGGGATGCCGTGAACACCTGAAATTTTTGTGACAGGGACCCCTCTTTTAGCTGCATCAAGTGATGTCAGACCCTCTATCCCTGCAGAAATCGCTTGTATCCATGAAAGATTTGAACAACTGTTACAATAATCGTTTGGATGCAGACGACCCCAAGCAACCAAAACTTCAGCATCAAATCCACTGTCTATCAGTTCTTTTTCCGTTGAAAATACTCTTACATCACCGTTGGAATTATGCTCCCTTATCATATTCAAGTGTCGCTCGGTAATTACCATTGGTGTTGCGCTGTTTGTCTGATAAAGAATAGCTATATCTGGCATTTAAATACCTCCGCTTATGCAGATAAAATTCATTCCTGCGCGCAATCTTCAGATTCCGCGTCTTTTTCTGTTTTAAAATGGAAGAGGAGCTCATTTACCACAATGTGTACCGATCTTGAAACATTGGACTTTTTCCAAGCCACAACCACTTCATGCGGATTATCCAGCGGTACGCTTTTTATCTTTTCGTAGCCCCAGTCCATAAGTTTGTCAAAAATTGCAACCCCCCGTCTGTGACGCACTCCGCCAATCATTGATTCAATGTTCGGTACATATTTCAAAGAAGGCGTAAATCCGTAATCTTCACAATATTCAATCACCTTGGAGGCGACCATAGGCGATATTTCGGGGCCCAGCACCAGAAAAGTCTGGTCCTTAAAATCAAGAGGTGTCAAATTGTCATTGCTGTCTACCGGCATTAGATCCTCGTGATAGAAAATACTTTTTTCTGCCTGTCCGAGTTCCTGAACAACAACGCCCGGAATAGGAGACAAAAAGTCCTTTAACATGATGATTATATCTACTTCATCAGACAGCAAAGCTTTTTCCAGTTCCTGAAAAGGTAAAAAATCCGTGCTGATTGTAATATTGGGATGCTTGCTTATACAGCTGTCCAAGATTTCTGCGAACACATTAGAAGTATTCATACTGCTCACAGCACCAACTTTTACCGTTCCGGTAAGCTTCTGAAAATACCTTGGATTTTCCAGCTTAATCTCGTCCATACGTCTTAAGCTTTCCTTAAAGAAATCGGCATAAAGCTGCCCCATATAAGTTAGCTGAAGGTTATGCCCGGTTCGGTCGAACAAAGTGGCTCCCAGCTCTGTCTCGAGGTTGTGTATATGTTTGCTTATTGATGGCTGAGAAATAAATCTTTTTTTCGCTGCTGCGGAGAAACTCATATTTTCAACTACGCTCAGAAAGCATTCTATCTGTAGACTGGTCATTTTTGGACTCCCTCTCGCATAATAGTGCGTTTACGGTTTTTTTCACAAATAATTTTAGCAACCAGTCGTCCTATTTGCAATTATCTAAATCGTGACTGTCTCATAGCCTATGGGTTATAAGTTCCCCATAAATCAGCAGCAGCAAAATCCTCGGGGATTTTGCTGCCGCGTATTTCTATACTGTTTTAATTCCAGTATTTATACGAGAACGTTCATTCCTACCAACGGTCCGATAAAGTATGTAAGCAGTGTTACCACTATAAGCCATACTAATGAAACCAGTGAACCAGGAACAATGGTATCGTAAAGCTTGTAATAATTGTACCTGTAGGTCAAAAGCATGTGTCCTGTAATACCGAGTACCATCTGAGCTGAAAGAATTGAAAGTGACGGATACAGAAGCATAGCAGGGTTGATGCCATTTGCCATAGCAATAGGTGCAGCAACAGAGCAGATAATTACGATAACTGCTGCCCAGCTCTCAAGAAGAACTGCCTGAGCAAGCCATGTAATGAATCCGAGAAGCAGCATTGCTACCAGCAGCGGAACCTGTGGAATCCATGAGAAGAGTCCGCTGAGCAGTGAAACAATGTTGCACTTTGTCATGATGAGACCCATAAGAGGTGTAACACCGGCAAGGAAAAGAACTCCCATAGGAAGGTCTTTCATAGCATCCTTTACACTTACAGTACCAACACCAGGCAGAAGTGTGATAGTTGCAAAAATGCAGGCGATGATAGGCATCTTAAGGCTTGTTGTTATGAAAACAACAATCATGGCTACCAGAGTGATAATCCATCTGATCTCGGCCCATGAAATAGGACCTAAGTCAGCAAGTTCTTCAGCAAACTTTGAGGTATCAAGTGCGCCGGCTTTAATCTGCTTATCAACCTTGAACCACCATGCGTAAATAAGAACTGTAGGTATGATAACAATAAGCGCGAACGGAATACCGATTGCTGCCCACTGTGCATATGTTACTGTGTAAGCTCCTTCAGTGGCATTTTCAAGAGCTGAAATAGCAACAGAGTTGATTCCGGGACTTCCTGAAATAAGTGCAAGGCCACCTGTCATTGAGCCAACAGGAATCAAGATACACATAGCTTTTCCGAATCCGCCTGCACCTTCTGTTTCATCAAGCGCTTTCAGAATGGATGTTCCGATTGCAATCATAACAGCAGTTGTAGCAAGATTTGATACAAATGCTGAAATTACAGCCGCACTGATGAACAATGCAAAAAGAATCTTAGATGGTGTCCTTCCTAATTTGGAAAGGAAGAAATAAGCAATTCTTTTACCTATTTTAGTTCGGTTTGCACCCATCGCTACGATACTGAACATAGCAATCTGGAAAAATGGGCTGTTACCAAATTCGGTTAATACATCTCCTGCTGAACCAAAGCCAAGCAGCACGGTTCCGATCAACAGAATAAAACTTCCTACTACCTGCGGCAAACATCCTGAAAACCAAATGGCAAGAACGCATACCAGAAGTGCAAGCCCTTTTGAAGCATCCGGCGATACGGATTCAAGCGGCAACAGTGCACAGACAGCAGTTACAATAACTGTTACGATGAAACCGATTAACTGTTTCTTTCCGAATTTAAACTCGGTTATGGAACCGGCAAAATCCAGAATACTCCCCCGTGATTTCATAATATACCTCCCATGTTATTTATTCATATTTTAACCAAGGAGCACTTTCCTTATGCTCTGCCCTTGATTTTGCATACAGAGTCTTAATCTCCTCCCATTCTTCCTGGGCATTTCCCATCCATCCGCCGTCGAATACGCTGTGGCCAGGAATTCTTATTTTGAACTGGTAGAAAGAGCCGTTGTCCTGAACGATCATCTCGTGCATGGTGTCCGGAGGAATATGATATGCATCGCCAGGTTTAAGGACGGTCCATTCCCCCTCAGCATTGATTCCTTCTTCTCTCATAAGAATCGTGCCTGACTTAACAATGAAGAACTGTTCTTCCGGGTGGCTGTGCATAGTAGCTCCCTGCCTTCTTTCGCCCGGATCTTCATTAAACTCAAGTGTCTGAAGCATAAGCATGTTGCCAACAATGGTCTTACCCATTGCATTGGTATGCTTAGGTGTGATTGGTGTCAGTTCCAACTGTTCCCATTCGTATTTTGGCATAATATACCTCCCCATACTTAGATTTTAATTCATTATAGAATTCGCATTATTCTTTGTAAAATACGATATAGGGAATAGGGATATTCCCTTTTAGTTATCCATAGAAATTTGGTTATAAGGTGATGCCGTAAATAGTATTTTTGTTTTGAGTCTCAAGAATTTATAATGTTATTCAAATTACAAAGAGTACCTGACTAATTCTGCAATGGAGGTAAAAATGAATCTGACAGGAAATACCGTTTTGATAACAGGCGGTGGAACAGGAATTGGAAAATCATTAGCAAAGCAGTTTCATAAAAGAGGAAATAAGGTCATCATCTGCGGAAGAAGAGAGAATAAGCTCCTCGAAACTGTTCAGGAGCTGCCCGGTATCCATTATGTTGTCTGCGACATCGCGGATTCACAGGACAGGAATAATCTTTTCAATTATGTAAAAGAAAATTTTCCTGACTTGAATATTCTTATTAATAATGCAGCTGTTCAGACAGACTATGATCTGACGAAGGGAATAGATGCACTCGGATTCGCGGAACAGGAAATCAACATAAACCTGACAGCCCCTATAATGCTCACCGGATTATTCATACCGATGCTCATGGAACAAAAAAATCCTGCAATTATTAATGTTTCTTCTATTTTAGGTTTCACACCGCTTAAACGCATCCCTATGTACTGCGCAGCCAAAGCAGGTTATCATGTATACACAATGGAGCTTCGCGAGCACCTCAAGGATACTCCTGTTGAAGTTTATGAAGTTCCGCCTGTAAGAGTTGAAACCGACCTAAATCCTTCAGGAAGGGCAAATGCAAAGCCAGGTACTGAAAGTGTCGGCCTTCAGCCGGATGAATATACAGATTATGTTATTGAACAACTGGAGAAGGGTAATCTTGATATATTTTACCCTCCTACGGGCGAATTGGTTATGAACCATCCTCGCTATGAGGTTGAACTGAGTCGTTTGTTTTAAGGGTGAATGAAGCATGTTTGAATTACTTTATCAAGGACATTCCAGTTTTAGGCTTACCGCCGGAAACACGGTCGTTTATATAGATCCGTTTGCCGGATCCGGATATGAAATCCCTGCAGATTACATTGTGTGTTCTCATGAGCACGGTGATCATTGCGCTGTGGATATTGTTGAAAAAAAGCCGGAATGCGTCATATTTACCTATAAGGATCTGCTGATTGACGGCATATACCAGACGATTGAATTAGCAGAGTGCACTATCAAAGGTGTTCCCGCATATAATAAGCTGCATTCAAGAAATACCACAGTGGGATTTTTAATAACTGCCGGTTGTAAAAAGTTCTACTTCGCAGCTGACACTTCGCTCATTCCTGAAATGAAAGAGCTGGCAGATGAAAAGATTGATTACGCCTTTTTCCCAACCGACGGTTTTTACAACATGGGGCCTGCCGAAGCGGAAAAATGTGCTGCTTTGGTTCAAGCCTGTCACAATGTGGCAGTACACACCTGCTCGAAAACAGAAGGCATTTTTAAGGAAGCAACCGTGGATAATTTTAATCCGCCAAACAAATATGTAATGAGACCCGGAAATACCCTTAATTGGGAAAGCTAATTTTCCCTTAAAGCTTAAAACAAGCAAACATATGTCCCCCTTTTTTACTATGAACCACCGCTTAGTGCGGTGGTTCTGCTATCCCCTTTTATACACGGCACAATTTCACAATTTTTCATTGTCCGGTTGTGCCCAACTGTGCTTCGCACATGCTATAATAAAGAAAAAACAAGGAGGATTCCAAAATGAAAATTTCAGAAGTTATTGATACTCTGCTTGGCTGGCATGCGCCTGTTGATAATCCGCATCCATCAGATACCATTAAGGTGGGCGATCCGGATCAGGAGTGCACGAGCATAGGCATCACCTGCTTTTGCTCCACTGATGTTGTACGCGAAGCCATCCAAAAAGGCGTCAACCTGATCATCTGCCATGAGCCGCTGTTCTTCGGAGACGCCGAGCAGACAGGCATTGCCGCTGAAGACCCGGTTTTTGCAGCAAAAAATCAGCTGCTTGCAGATAATAATATTGTTGTATGGAGAGATCATGACCATCTGCACGGTCCGGGTGGCCCGGGCTGCGAGGTTCACACAGAGATTGACTACATATATTACGGAATAATGAAGGAACTCGGCTGGGAAGAATATGCGCGCGGCGAGGAGACAAAGCCGCTGTGGTATGAGATTCCAAAGACCACCGGCAAAGAACTGGCAGAGCTTTTCCTTGAAAAGTTCAATCTTACCGGCCTCAGGGTTGTCGGCGATCTGAATACCGAGGTTTCAAAAGTCTTCATCGCCGAGCATGTTTCCGGGCGCTTTGATGCTAAAATCATTGAGAAAGCAGCCGGTGCCGATGCCATCATTCCTCTTGAGATTGTTGACTGGAGCCTTTCCGAATATGTACGTGACTCATGCATGAACGGCATGCCGAAGGTCATTCTGGAGATGGGACATTTCAACACAGAGGAGCTGGGCATGAAGTACATGTGCAAATGGCTGCCTGATGTGATCGGAAGCGATATCCCTATCCACTATCTGCAGTCGGGCGACAGCTTCAGCTATTTCTTAAAATAATCGCCGGACATCCTTTCGCGTAAGCTGAAAAACGGGGCCGTCGCAACTAAGCGATGACCCCGTTTTGTGATTTTTAATACGTGACACCGTATGGATGAACTGTGTCCGTCCGCGTTACGTTTTGTTTTAACGGGTCTGCAGCCAAATGGCGATGCCGGCCTGAAGTATTATGATCAGCGGGATTCCCAGAATAAAGTACCAATGCCTGGTCTTGTGGCGGAAAATCATCATTCCGAGGAAGGTTCCCAGACTTCCGCCCAGAAGGCTCACGATGAAAAATGTCTTTTCCGGTATGCGCCACGCACCGCGGCGGGCCTTAGACTTGTCCGCTCCCATCAGCACAAATCCCGCGATGTTTGCGGCAACAAGATAAATTATGATAATGATCATCCATGTTTTGTCCATGCACAGATAATATCACAGCTCCGCATTCTTTTCCACTTTCATCACAATCGTGCAAAAGTGAACACGCCTCAACGTAAAATCAACGTTTCTCATGGCCGGCCTTTCACTTTTGCATGAATTCACAATTTCCCGAGGCCAATATATTTCCAAATGACATGATTATTTCAAAAATGTTTGTTTTTCCGTCCGAAAAAAACATTTATAATTACCCCAAAAAAACAAGGAGATCTGCTTATGGATTATTTAAAAGGTATTTCGGACGGCGTGCTGAAATGGCCGTATCCGATTAAGTACGGCGAGGCCCGTCACATCTATGTGGATGTGCTGGTCATTGGCTGCGGAACAGCGGGTGCAAGTGCCGGCGTGGCTGCTGCCAGACGCGGACTTAAGGTGGCTGCCGTTGATAAGGCGCCTATGAAACACAGTGGAAATGCCGGCGCCGGCATGGATCATTGGAACATGCCTATCGACACCCCTTCCAATCCGTTTACCCCGGAAGAACTGGCTGAAAAGTACGGCACATTCTTCGGCGGCAAAAAGCACGGCGCAGAATTCTACATCGCCATGAAAGGCTCGTGGGAAGCGCTCATGGAGCTGGCTGACCTCGGTATGCCTATATTTGATGAGGACGGAGATTTCACCGGCCAGCCTGCCCTTGATGAAAAAACCGGTGTTCTTAAAGCCTTCGATTATTCCAAGGTTTCCACGGTAAGGCTGCGCGGCGGTCAGTATATCAAGACCAGCCTCTTTGACGGCCTCAGAAAATTCGGTGCAGAAATATATGAGAGGATCATGATGACCTGCCTTCTCACAGAAGGCGGAAAGCAGGGTGCCCGCGTTGTCGGCGCCGTGGGCTTTTCACTTGAAACCGGTGAGGCTTATGTGTTCCACTGCAAGAGCGTCATTATAGGCTCCGGCGGTGTGAGCAGCGCATGGTGCTTCTCCACCGAGATTTCCGGAAGCAGTTATTTCTGGGATCCTAATGAGACCGGTGAGGGCATAATCATGGCTCTGAATGCCGGCGCGAAGATCAGCGGGTTCCAGGGCGGAGGCAAGGTGGGCGGCCGTAATCCTATGGCATGGCCTAATTTTGGTGTGGGCAACGGCGGAAACACCTGGTATCCATGTACAGTTGTGGACAACACAGGCAAAAAAATCCCATGGTTCAGCAAATATACAAAGGAAGAAATTACCGATTTTAAGGACCTCATGTTCAGGCCGATGAGCAAGCCGCCTAAATATGGTGACCGTGAAGATGCGATGCTTGACCCAGAAATTCCTGAAAAGATCCGAAGCGGTGAATATCAGCTTCCTTTCTGGGCAGATCTTTCAGATGTGCCTGAAAATGAGCGCCGCCTTATCTGGGGCGTAATGCTGGGCAATGAAGGTAAATGCCGTTATGCGGTTTACGATTACTATACCCGCAGCGGTTACAATCCTGATACCGATCTGCTTATGGCGCCTATAGGCCAGCCGGATTCCTTCAAGGGCGGGCCGGGACACCGCGCCGAGCCGGACACGATGAAGCTGTGGCGCAGCGAGCAGTTCTCACGCGGAGATATTGTGACTGACTGGAATCTTATGTCAAACGTTAAAGGGCTTTACGCCGTCGGCACCACCTGCGGCATGGAAGGCTGCTCATATGCGTGCTCAACCGGATTTTATGCAGGAAACAGAGCTGCCGAATATTCCGCAAAAACTTCTCAGGGCGAGATCGACCAGAAGCAGCTGGAAAATGAGCTTGAAAGAATCTGGGCTCCTGTCACCCGCGTGAACGACCCTGATGCCTATGTCACATGGAAGGAGATGTGGGGCGGCACAACCAGAGTCATGCAGACATGCTGCGGTGAATGGAAAGATACCCACGTACTCGAATTCGGCCTTATGTGGCTGGAAGATATCAAAAAGAATGAGATGACGCAGATGTACGCGCGCAATCCTCACGAGCTGGGGCGTGTGCTTGAATGCCAGACGCGTATGCGCTCATCCGAGATGTTCATGCGCGCTGCCATCGCCAAAATCAATAAAGATATTGAAGTGTGCGGCGAAAAAGATCCGAAGGAAAAGACCTTTGACTTCATGTACAACTACTTTGAAGACGGTGAATTCAAGACCGAATTCCCTGAAGATAAGTACTGGCTCAGGGCTCCTTTTGCGGAAGGTTATCTGGAAAACTACAAAGCCCACCGCGCAGATGAGGCAAAGTTCTTCGGTGAAGCAGGCTCCAAAGCCGAGGCCGAAGCTGCCCGCAGCATGGCTGAAGTTGCCAGGCTGTCAAATATCGGAAGGGAGATGGCATAATGGAAGATAAAAAATACACAAATGAAGCATTTATCCTGCAGAACCCTACGGGGCCAACAGTGGCCGTCACTATAGACCCTGAGCTTTGCATAGGATGCAACGACTGCGCAAACGTCTGCCGCATTCAGACCATCCTGCCTAACCCGACACCGGGCAAGCCGCCGGTTGTGGTTTACCCTGATGAATGCTGGTACTGCGGCACCTGCGTTGAGGTGTGCAGAACAGGCGCACTGGAAATGCGTTTCCCTATCAACGGCCGCATTTTCTTTAAGCGCAAGGCAACAGGCGAAGTGTTCCGTATCGGCACAAAGAACGATCCGGACAAGACATATTTTGAAGAGCCGGCCGGCTGGAAGTAAGGGGGATAGTGATGAAGATAGAAATTAACGGAAAAACATTTGAAACCCCGGAAGGCCTGACAATCCTTGAGGCCGCAGCAAAAGCCGGAGTAAAGATACCGACGCTCTGCTTTCTCAAAGGAACAGCTCCGGGAGGAGTATGCGGCATATGCGAAGCGGAGGCCGACGGCAAACCTGTCCGCGCCTGCGTCGTTAAGGCCCGTGACGGAATGAAGATTGCCACGGATACGGACGAAATAAAGTCCCGCCGCCGCGAAAGACTTCTGGCACTTGCGGAAAATCACCGTTTCGACTGCGAGTTCTGTGCCAGATGCATGGACTGCGAATTCATCCGCGTGCTTTGTGAAAACGGAATTTATGACTATGAATACCAGCGTCGTTCAAATGAAAGCCACGCTGTAAAACTGGCCGGCGGCATCGTGCATGATGACACGCTCTGCATAGGCTGCAGGCGCTGCGCAGCAGCATGCAAAGACGGCTCCGTGACAATGGAAAAGACTGAAGCCGGTTTTATCTCACGCGTTGATGCGGAAAAGTTTACCGGAAGCGGTGAGTGCGCGGCAGCATGCCCGACCGCGGCTTTCCATATTGAAGAAAAAGAAGCCATCCGTGCCTTTAAGAGGGCAACTCACGACGAAACCTGTTATGCCATCATCACCCCTGACGCTGCCGCTGTCTTCGGTGAGCTGTTTTTTGACCCGGCAGGCGGTGACTTTGCAGGACGTATGGCATCTGTTATGCGCGTTCTCGGCTGCAAAAAAGTGTTTATGGCCGGACGCAATGCATCTGTTTCAGACATATCACGCGCCGTAAAGGGAGACGGCATCGTCACGGTATCAGTATCTACGACCACCGGCCCGGTTCGTCCGGGTGCAGATATTGATATGACCATCCACACACTGCAGACCATTTTCCGCCGTGCGTGCGTAAGCCGCACAACCATGATCCGCACATGGCGCTCAATCAAGCCTTCGGCGTTTGACACAGTGGAGGAAATGGTATCCTCAGGTCCGGTGGAATACAGTTTCGGCGGCGCGATGCCTCACAGGGATTGCTATACCTCAGCTTCCCAAGACCTCGCCGCAATCAGAAAGCAGGCTCTGAACGAAACCTTATCTTGACACGAACATTTGTTCGCTTTATAATCTTAATCACCCCTGTTTCATAAAACCGGCCCGAAGTGGCCGGAGCACGCATTTTCTGCGATAAGAAGGTGAGAAGATGAAAAGAGAAAATGAAGTGCGCACCCCTGACCAGCAGATCCTGCTGCTCACTTACGAGGACGACAGTTCCGGTAAGCGCACATACATAGCCAAGAAGGGGAAACGCCAGGAACGGCTTTCACTGGAAACACTGATGAACATCCTGCTGCATCCTGCGGAATGCAAAGGAGTTTCAGATCCTGAACCTCAAAACAAAATAAATATCTGATCAAAGCCTGGAGCGGAGCAAACGCGACTCAACAGCCGGCGGATAACTGACATCAAGTCACATTATCCGGCCGGCTTTTATTTTTGCACTTAAAAATCCGAAGGGCTCAGACTGCAGCAGCTTATGGAAAGCAAAATCCGGATTGGAACAAAAGCCTTCATTATTGAAAATACCAAGCGCATACGACGCGTCACCGTGATCGCCCTCAGCGGTGATCTTTACACTCTGCGCTTTGATACCGGCGGCGGAACTCGCTTGCGGCGCTCGCGCATCTACCTGAGTATAGATGACATCCCTGTATCATTGAGAACAGAATCTGCAGCGCCGCCCCGTCTGCACTGCCCGCATATTCCTTCTCACCTCTACATTCATAATTAAATATCCGATTCTCTAACATCGAACCCCTTTATGTTAGAGAGCCGCTCTAACATGGCATACCTTTATGTAAGAGAATCAGACCTTTTTTCAACTTTTTTCTCTGTCTTTTCTTAAAAAATGTCCGAATTCTCTAACATTGAACCCATCTATGTTAGAGCGCTGCTCTAACATGGCATACCTCTATGTAAGAGAATCAGACCTCTTTTCAACTTTTTTCTCTGTCTTTTCTTAAAAACAGACCGAATTCTCTAACATTGGACCCCTTTATGTTAGAGACTCACTCTAACATGACATACCTTTATGTAAGAGAATTTTCCTATGCCGAAGAATTCCATATTAGAAATGCAGATATTGTGCTGCCCGACTCCTCTGACACACAATATCTGCCCCTTTATTTTTATAACTGTCATTATGTATAAACTGCACATAAATCTTTGGTTATTCGTGCATTGACATAATACCCGGCTTGTGATAACTTATGCTCGAAAGTGGTATAAAATTGTTGCCAACTTATATATATGTCTGGCGTACTTTTTTAGCACACTTGGATTAAAAATTCACTTTAAAGAAAGGGATTAAATCATGAAAAACATGAAGAAAATGCTGGCTGTTGTTCTGGCACTGATCATGGTTCTCGGCCTTGCTGCATGCGGCGGTTCAGCTCCTGCTGAAAACACAACAGCAGCTGCAGGCGGAGGAACTCAGGCAGCTACAGACGCAGCTACAGACGCAGCTGTAGAAGACACTCTGGTTCTCTACACCACACAGCCTGATGCAGAAATCAACCGCATCGTGCCTATGTTCGAAGAGAAATATGGCTGCAAGTGCGAAATCATCACCGGTGGTACAGGTGAACTCCTTGCCCGTATCGACGCAGAGGGTGACAACCCATATTGCGACGTTATGTACGGCGGCGGCGAGTCTTCATACACAGAGTATCGTCATCTTTTCGAAGACTATCTCAGCCCGGAAGATGCTAACCTCAATGAAGAATTCCGCAACACAACAGGTTTCGTATCAAACTACTGCGTAGACTGCGCTCTTTTCCTTGTAAACAACACTCTTCGTGATGAACTCGGAATCAAGATCGAAGGATACGAAGATCTCCTTCAGCCTGAACTTGAAGGCAAGATCGCTATGCCTGACCCTGTTGAGTCAGGTTCAGCTCTGTTCCATGTAGAAGTTATCCATACAGATAAGGGCGGCCTTAATGTTGATAACACAGAAGCATGGGATTATGTAACAGCTCTGTTCAAACAGCTCGGCGGCTTCGCTTCAGGCTCATCAGCAGCTTGGAAGTCAGTAGTTGACGGCGAGAAGGTTGTAGCACTCAGCTACGAAGAGCCTTGCGTTGTTGCTAAGAGAGACGGCGCTGACGTTACTGTTGTATATCCAAAGGAAGGCACATGCCTTTCATGCACACCTTGCGGACTTATCAAGAACTGCGCACATCCTGAACTTGCTAAGAAGTTCATCGACTTCATGCTCAGCAAAGAAGTTCAGCAGATCTTCGTTTCTGAACTTGACCTCCGTCCTGTAAGAGATGACGTTGAATATCCGGATTACTTCCTTCCATCAACAGAGATCAACTCAAAGCATCTTGATCAGACATACCTTAACGAGCACAAGACAGAAATTACTGATAAGTGCAAAGACATTACCGCTGATGTAATGAACTAATTAATCTATACGATTTGACTGACTGCGGTCCTACCTTCTGTAGGACCGCAGCTTGTTAAAAGGGGGAAATACCATGTTAACAAACCGTCTTACAACTCAGGAAATATATGAGTGGTGCTCCGTTCCGACAGAAGAACTTTTAAAAAGAACAGACCTTAAGGCTCAGATCAAGCTGGGCGCTGATAAAAACGAAATATTCACTACGATCGGCAACATGATGGCCGACGAAGTTAAAGAACATAATGCCCGTGGCGAAAAGACTGTCTGGGTTTTACCGGCAGGTCCTACACAGGAATATGATACATTGGTAGAACGTGTAAACAATGAACGTATAAGTCTGAAAAATCTGTGGGTATTCCATATGGATGAATTCCTTGATTGGCAATGCCGACCTTACCCTGTTGGGGATACATATGAAAGTCTTGAAGGAACAATGGAAGCCTGCCTGTACGACAGGATCGATCCTGAACTGACCGTTCCGGTTGAACAGCGAATCTGGCCTCGCATTAATGATATGGATTATCCGGATCAGCTCTGCGAAAAGCTCGGCGGAGTTGATACCGTTTGGGCAGGAATCGGCGCAACAGGCCTTGTTGCTTTCGATGAAGCCCCTAGAAGCTATTGGATGCATCTGACCGTTGATGAGTATGCTCACGGCAAGACTCACATCGTTGACATAAGCGATGATTCCATGGTTGCCATGGCTCAGCGCTCTTTCGGAACATGCCTTGACCGCGTTCCGCCTAAAGGAATCACAATCGGTTTCGGCATCATGATCACCGCAAAACGCTGCGTATATATGGTTGCAACCACACCTGCCGGCTGGAAACAGACCGTCTGCAGAATCCTTCTCTTCAGCGAACCTACACTGGAGTATCCGGTTACCATCTTCCCGAAATATGTACCGGAAATAATCCTCTGCACATGCCCTGAAGTTCTGGATCATCCTATGGCACACGAAACAAAGGGTTGGTAAAAAATAAATCAGAAACATTTGGAGGTTTTACTATGTCACATTTTATTACCGGTGTAGTTGATGAGATCTTAACTCCTTTCAATGAGGACGGCTCAATCAATTACGAAATGCTGGAAGAACTTATAACCTGGCTTATGAGCAAGGGAATCAAAGCATTCTTTGTAAACGGCTTCGGCGCTGAATGCCAGGCAACTTCAACAGAAGAAAAGCTTGAGATCCTGAGACACATCTACAAGATCACTCAGGGAAATGCAAAGCTTATGTGCTGCTCTTTTGAGAACACAGTTCTTCAGAACAAAGCTCTTATCGATGCTTATGAAGAGACAGGTCTGTGCGACTGCTACTGCATCACAGCTCCTCCTTTCTTCAGGCATACACAGGAAGCTCTGTATGATTACTGCGCAGAGCTTATCGACTACTGCAAAAAACCTGTTTACATCTACAACTGCTCACAGATGCCTCAGCTTTTTGCTCCTGACACACTTCAGAAGCTCCATGAGGAACATCCTAACCTCAGAGGTTTCAAGGATGCATCTGTTGACGTTCTTAATTTCATGCAGTGTGTACTCCGCATCAATCCTGACGAGTTTGACTTCCTTGGCGGAAGCGATGGTCTTGACGGAGATATGATGCTTTATGGTGCTGTCGGCTGCGTATCATTCATGGCAGTTCCGTTCCCTAAGGAAATGATCGACATCGTTGAATACGGTCTGCAGGGTGATTACAAGAAGTGCCTTGAAGCTCAGCTTAAAGTTCTCCGCATCAGAAACCTGTGCAAGCAGACTCCTTTCAATGCAGGCTGGATCTATGCAATGAAGTACGGCGGAGGCCCTACCGGAATGCATTCAAGAATGCCTAAGAAACAGGATTATGTTTCTGACGAGATCAAGAAACAGCTTGATGACCTCGCAAGAGAGTACGGTTATAAAGTTGACTAAATGAACCTGCCGGCGGCGGAACCTGTGCAGAACCGGTTCTGTCCGCTGTCAGATCTGGGGAGGAAATTTAACAAATGAGCAAAATTACTATTCGTGATGCTATTAAGAGGTATGGCGACAACACAGTCATTGAAGGGCTCAACCTCGACATCAAAGACGGTGAATTTTTCACTCTTCTTGGCCCTTCAGGCTGCGGAAAAACGACTTTACTTAGAATGATTGCCGGCTTTAACTCAATCGAAGGTGGTGACTTCTACTTCAACGAGGAAAGAATCAACGACAAGGATCCAAGCAAGCGAAACATAGGTATGGTTTTCCAGAACTATGCGATATTCCCACACCTTACAGTTCGTGAAAATGTTGCTTTTGGACTTAAAAACCGTAAAGTTTCCAAGGAAACTATCAAGACTGAAACAGATAAATTCCTCAAAATGATGCGTATAGATGAGTATGCTGACAGACTTCCTGAAAACCTTTCAGGCGGCCAGCAGCAGCGTGTCGCTCTGGCAAGAGCTCTTGTCATCAAGCCGGATGTTCTTCTTATGGACGAGCCTCTTTCAAACCTTGATGCAAAACTGAGAGTTGAGATGCGCCAGGCTATCCGTGACATCCAGAAGGATGTTGGTATCACCACCGTTTATGTAACACATGACCAGGAAGAGGCCATGTCCATAAGTGATACCATCGCTGTTATGCGTGACGGCGTTATCCAGGATCTGGGAGACCCGAGAAAGATCTACCAGAGACCTGCAAACCTTTTCGTTGCAAACTTCATCGGACGTGCAAACTTCATCGATGCAAAAATTGAAAGCGGAGTTCTTAAATTCCCTTCAGGCTACAGCATCACTCATGAAAACTGGGCCGGCGTTCCTGATCAGGATGTTAAGGTTTCCGTACGTCCTGAAGAATTCGTTATCCATCCGAATACACAGGAAGGTATCGTGGGTACTGTAACAGACAGCATCTACCTTGGACTCAACACCCATTATCTTGTTGATATCGGTGCCGAAGAAAAGGTTGAGGTCATTCAGGAATCAATGATCCAGGATAAGGTTCATTCAGGCACTCCTGTTCATCTGACCGTTAAGGCCGAAAAGATCAACATTTTTGATGCCGATGGAGCTCACAACTTAGTTGCCGGGAAGGAGAACGCAAATGACTAAAAAACGGGGATTCCGTATGGATGTCTGGGGAGTAGTAACTATTCTTCTTCTCCTGTTCTATCTCCTGTTCATGGTTTATCCTCTTGGTAACCTGTTCAAGATGTCCATTTTTGACGGAGACGGAAATTTAACTTTCGGAAACTTCCTGAAGTTCTTCTCAAAGCCGTATTACTTTAATACGCTTATGAATTCCTTCAAGGTTTCCTTCTGGGCAACCATATGCTCAACCGTTATTGGTGTGCCTATGGCATACTTCCTGAGCATGTATAAGGTTCACGGCAAAAAGCTGCTCAGAATGCTTATCATCATTTCATCCATGTCTGCTCCTTTTGTCGGCGCTTACGCATGGATCCTGCTTTTGGGAAGAAGCGGTGTCATCACTGAGTTCTTTGCTAATCTTGGAATTCAGACTCCTGATATTTACGGTTTCGGAGGAATGCTGCTGGTATTCACATCCCAGCTGTTCTCCCTTATCTACCTGTATGTAACAGGCGCGCTGAACAAGATGGACAATTCCCTTATGGAAGCCAGCGAGAACCTTGGTATTAAAGGAATCAAGCGCTTCTTCAAGATTGTTGTTCCGCTGATCATGCCTACGATCCTTGCAGGCGCACTGCTGGTATTCATCCGTGCTCTCTCAGACTTTGGTACTCCTATGCTGATGGGCGAAGGCTATCGTACCTTCCCTGTTATCATGTATACCGAGTTCGTTGGAGAGGTTTCACAGAACAAAGGCTTTGCTTCAGCCATAGCAGTTATGGCCATAGTCATTACAACAGTTGTATTCTCACTGCAGAATGTGGCCAGCAAGAAGTTCTCATTCTCAATGAATGCACTTCATCCTATCGAGCCGAAGCCTCTTAAAGGTATCAAGAGCGTGCTCATCCACGCTTTCTGCTACATCGTTGTTGCAATTGCAATGCTGCCTCAGGTTTATGTATTCTACACATCATTCCTGAAGACAAACGGAATTCTTTATGTTGACGGCTTCTCGCTTGACAGCTACAAGAACATGTTCAGCAGACTGGGCAACAGTGTTCAGAACTCCCTCATCATTCCGGGAGCTGCACTGCTTCTGGTAATCATTATTGCCGTACTGATGTCTTATCTTTCAGTCAGAAGACGTAATGCCCTTACAGGAACACTTGATGCACTGAGCATGGTTCCTTATATCATTCCTGGAACTGTTGTAGGTATCGCCCTGGTTACAAGCTTCAACAGAAAGCCTCTCGCCCTTACAGGTACAATGATCATCATGATCATAGCCCTGGTTATAAGGCGAATGCCATACACCATACGTTCCTCGGTAGCCATTTTGCAGCAAATACCGCTGACCACCGAGGAAGCAGCCCTTTCACTGGGCAGTACAAAGTTCAAGACTTTCTACAAAATTACCTTGCCGATGATGGCTTCCGGTGTAATTTCCGGTGCGATCCTTTCGTGGGTCAACATGATCACAGAGCTCTCAACGGCGATGTTCCTCTATACA
>JAZUFV010000078.1:0-9501 GCA_045640845.1 Lachnospiraceae bacterium | reverse complement strand
GGCAGCAGGGGTACAAACCGGTTTATGCACTCAGAAGCACCTTCCCGCTGCTTCTGCAGGTGCCTTTTTTTATTGCTGCTTATCATTACCTTTCCAACCTGAAGCTTTTAAGAGGTGTCAGCTTTTTTGTACTTAAGGATCTGGGTCAGCCGGATGCCCTTTTAAATTTCGGCTCTTTTTCTGTAAATGTCCTGCCGATCATCATGACGCTTATCAATGTCATATCGGCGTACATTTATCTTAAAGGATTTCCGCTGAAGGATAAGATTCAGACATACGGCATTGCGGCGATTTTTCTTGTGCTTCTTTATGACAGCCCTTCGGGACTGGTATTTTACTGGACTTTAAACCAGGTATTCTCAGTTCTTAAAAATGTCTTTATGAAGCTTGTGGGGCCAAAGCTTGGCAAAAAGAATAAAGAGCCGCTAAAAGAGGTTAAAATCCTGCCGCTTGGATGCTTTATTGCAGGTGCGCTTTTTGACTCGGCATTTCTGGGACTGGTAATTCCTTCTGCTGTTATCGGTTCCTCTCCGACAGAGTTTATGAACGGCGCATTTTCACCTGCATGCCTTATTATTTCGGCTTTCTGCACAGCTCTTGGATTTTTCCTTGTATGGATAGGCATATATTATTACATGTCAAAACCGCGCCTGAGGAATATTTTCACATATGCTCTGTGGATTATTGCGGGAGCTGCGGCTGTTAACTATTTTGTCTTCCCGGGAAATCCGGGCAATATGTCAAAATATCTTATTTTTGATAACACACCTCAGTTTGAGCCAAGGGAAAAGATCATCAATCTCATAGTGATGGTTGTTCTGGCGGCTGCTCTTATTCTGATAATGAAGTTTGCCGGCCGGTTTATCCCGTTTATATATGCGGCGCTTATTGCGGGCAGCGTGATAATGACGATAGTATCGGCTGTGAATATATCAGGCACGATATCAAAGGCTGAGGAAAGCATGGGAAATTCCCGGGTTCAGGGTGAAGAGAAAATCATTCACCTGAGCAGGGAAGGAAACAATGTGCTGGTCATTATGCTTGACAGGGCATTGGGAGGAGAGTTCCCGCTGCTCCTTAATGAAAAACCGGAACTTAAGGAAAAGTTTGACGGATTTACTTATTATTCAAATAACATAAGCTTCGGAATGTGTACAAACTATGCGGCTCCTTCTGTTTTCGGCGGATACGAATATACACCTGCGGAGATGAATAAAAGGGACGGAGAAAGCCTGAAGGATAAACACAATGAAAGCCTGAAACTTCTTCCGGTGCTTTTTGCGGAAAACGGATACAAAGTGTCTGTATGCGATCCTCCGTACGCAAATTATGAATATGTTCCGGACCTTTCAATATATGACGGTTACAAAAACATCAGGTCATACATCACCAGAGGAGCATTTGATGACAAGGTGCCTATGGACGGAGAGGATGCTCTTTCAAAGAACCAGAAAAGAAATTTCTTCTTTTACAGTGTTTTCCGCTCAGTGCCGACGGCGCTTAGGAGTTATGTTTACGACAAGGGTAATTATCTTTCTGCGGAAGGAATTGCCGGAAACGATGCCTGGCCGGATGAATTCTTAAAAGATTACGCCGTTCTTTACAGCCTTCCGGAAATAACGGAAATAGAGGAAACCGGCAATAATTTCCTTATGTTCCAGAATGAGACCACTCATAATCCATGGTATCTCAAGACTCCGGAATATATTCCTTCACTGGAGGCAAAGGCGCCTCAGGGTGACGAAAATCAGTTTAACCGGGCCATTCATTTTCAGGCCAATATGGCTGCCATGCTTCAGCTGGGAAAATGGTTTGACTTTATGCGGGAAAACGGTGTTTATGATAATACCAGAATAATTATCGTTTCAGACCACGGGCGTCCGATGGGGCAGTTTGAAGATTTTCTCGGTATTCCGGGCGATGACCTTGACAGGATTGAAGGTCTGTATGCACTGCTGCTTTTCAAGGATTTTAATACAGAAGGCTATAAGGAAAGCAGAGATTTCATGACAACTGCGGATACACCTTCGCTGGCAGTGGGAGGCGGACTTTTACCGCAGCCAAGAAATCCGTTCACCGGTAAAAAAATCAACAGTGAACCAAAGACAAAAACAGGGGAAGTTATTGTTTCAACCTCAACCAACTATATGCTTGCGGAAAATAACGGAAATACTTTCGTTGACGATCCTGACGGCAGATGGTGGAAAGTCGGCCACGACATTCATAAAAAAGAAAACTGGAAACCGGTAGGGAAACCGAACACTTTACAGTGAACTGAAAGACGCTTAAAATGTAATGATGGCTTTTATGCAGAACATAAAGGAGAAAATGACAATGTCCGGAAAAAAGTATGATTATCTCATAGTAGGAACGGGGCTTTTCGGCGCAATATTTGCCCATGAGGCAGCCGCTGCGGGAAAGACCTGCCTTATGGTTGAAAAACGCCCGCATATCGGCGGAAATATCTATACCGAAAAAGTAGAGGGCATAAATGTTCACCGTTACGGCGCGCACATTTTCCACACAAATGACAGGGAAGTATGGAAATACATTACCCGGTTTGCAGAGTTCAACAGATATACAAACAGCCCTGTTGCCAATTACAAGGGCGAAATATATAATCTGCCTTTCAATATGAACACCTTCTCAAAAATGTGGGGAGTTGTGACGCCGGAAGAGGCCGAGGCAAAAATAAATGAACAGAAGAAGGAAGCGCTTTCAGAGCTTGCCCGCGAAGCAGGCGTAAAGGTGGAGGATTTTGTTCCGAGAAACCTTGAAGAGCAGGCCATCAGTCTTGCGGGCACAGATATTTATGAAAAGCTTGTAAAGGGCTACACCCAGAAACAGTGGGGAAGACCTTGCACTGAGCTTCCTTCATTCATCATAAAACGTCTTCCGGTAAGGCTTGTTTATGATAACAATTATTTTAATGCTCTTTTCCAGGGAATTCCGGTGGGCGGATATACAAAGCTGATTGAAAACCTGATAGGCACGGCGGAAGTGCGCACCGGCTGCGATTATCTTGAAAACAAAGCCAAACTTGATGCGCTTGCTGAAAAAATCGTTTATACCGGCCCGATCGATGCATATTTCGGTTTCAGGTACGGACCTTTGGAATACAGAAGTGTGACATTTGAAACAGAACTTCTTGATAAGCCTAACTTTCAGGGAAATGCCGTTGTGAATTATACCGATGCGGAGACTCCTTTTACCCGTATTATTGAGCATAAGTGGTTTGAGTTCGGTAAGGATGAGGAGGGTGCCGACCTTCCTAAGACCGTGATCAGCCGTGAATACAGTGCGGAGTGGAAGCCGGGCGATGAACCTTATTATCCGCTTAACGATGAAAAGAACAATGCACTTTATGAAAAATACGCAGCCCTTGCCAAAGATGAAAAGAATGTCATTTTCGGCGGACGGCTTGGAGAATATAAATATTATGACATGGATGTTGTTGTATCGCGTGCACTCAGTGTCACAAGAGAGGAATTAAACCGGTAAATGAGTGTAGGGGATATCTTATACAATCTTTTTATAATGCCTATCGAAATGATCTTTGAAGTGCTCTTCAGATTGTTTCAGGATTATCCGGCTCTGGGAATTTTTGCAATAAGCATTGTGATGAATTTCCTGGCTCTTCCGCTTTATAAGAGGGCAGATGCCATTCAGGCGGAGGAACGTGATAAAGCGGCTTCCATGAAGCCTATGCTGGATATCATTAAAGAAGCCTTTAAGGGCGATGAGCGTTACATGATCACCACCACATATTATCGTCAGGTGGGTTACAAGCCGCTTTATGCCCTGAGAAGCACGTTCCCTTTGCTGCTTCAGATACCTTTCTTTATTGCTGCATATCATTACCTTTCAAATCTGGAGCTTTTAAAAGGCGTAAGTCTCTGGATAATAAAAGACCTTGGGGCACCTGATGCGCTTATCAGCATCGGCTCGTTCAATATCAATGTTCTGCCGGTAATAATGACATTGATAAATGTCATTTCTGCATTTATTTATCTGAGGGGATTTCCTTTAAAGGATAAGATACAGACCTACGGCATTGCAGCCATTTTCCTGGTGCTTCTTTATGACAGTCCTTCCGGACTGGTATTTTACTGGACGCTTAACCAGGTTTTCTCCGTATGCAAGAACATAGTTATGAAGCTTCTTCCGAAGAGAAAGAAGAAAGAGAAGCCGGAAACGGAGGTCAAAGGCAAAAAATTCAGCACCGCCATGTTTGTTCTGGGAGGCGTTTTCCTTGCGGCCATTACAGGGCTTCTCATACCTTCATCCGTGCTTTCTGCATCACCGACGGAATTTGCCATTGAAACAGGAACGGCCATAGGTTATCTGCTTTATACACTCACACTGGGCATAGGCTTCTTTGTGATCTGGTTCGGTATATATTATTATCTTGCAAAACCAAGGGCCAGACGCATCTGGACCATAGCTGTGTGGGTGCTGGCTGTGGTATTTGCTGTGGATTATATGGTATTTCCGAACAACTTCGGAGTTATGTCATCACAGCTTATTTACGACGAGACACCCATATTTACGCTCCGGGACAAGCTTATAAATCTGGCGGTGGTAATTGCAGTGGCTGCAGTCTGCGTGGTTGTTATATGCCTCTTCCCTAAAGTTGTAAATTATGTGTACATAATCATTCTGATTGGGACGCTGGGACTTTCCGGTGTAAATGTGGTTAAAACTATTCAGACGATCAGTTCCGAGAAAACGGCTTCATCAAAACCGGTGAATACAAGCGAAAAGGTTATCAAATTAAGCAAAAACAGCGAGAACGTGGCCGTCATAATGCTGGACAGGGAGCAAAGTCTTTTCTTCCCTTACATCGTTCAGGAAAAACCGGAATTAAAGGAAAAGTTTGACGGATTTGAGTTTTATCCGAACACGGTAAGCTTTGGTATGTATACAAACTATGCAGCCCCGGCCCTTTTCGGAGGTTATGAATATACACCTGAGGAAATCAACAGGCGTGATACAGAAGCGCTGGTTGACAAGCAGAATGAAGCACTGAAGGTTATGCCAAAGCTCTTTTCGGACGAAGGGTACAATGTGACAGTGTGCGACCCTCCGTATGCCGGATATAAATGGACGGCAGATGTCTCCATTTATGATGATATGGAGAATGTGGAAGCATATAATATTATTGGAAATTACATGGATTACATGCCGGACGGAGTAATGCCTGTGCTTGAAAAGATCAGGAAGAGAAACTTCTTTATGTACAGTGCATTCTGTGTTGTGCCGACATTTATGAGGGGAATAGCATACGACTTTGGCAACTATCTGTATTTGTATCCTCTGCCTTACACGCGTTCATTCCTCGATTCTTATGCAGCTCTGGCAGCAATGCCTGATATTACTGAGGCGGTGGATGAGGAAGCAGGAGAATTCCTGATGATGCAGAACCCTGCTTCGCATGAAATGGTGGTGCTTCAGACTCCGGAATATGAGCCTGTGCTGAAAGTAACCAGTGATCCTTTCGAAAATAAGGAAAGATATACGATTGACGGCAACACACTGAGAATGGAGACCAAAAATCAGGTGGGCTCATTTCAGGTAAATGTGGCTCCGCTTCTTAAACTTGCCGACTGGATGTACAGATTAAAAGAGCTCGGTGTTTATGATAATACCAGAATTATCATAGTCTCAGATCATGGCTCTTACTGGGGCAATTTCCCATGGATGTATGTATGGCCGGGCGACCTTATGCCTGAAGTATTCACGCCTCTTCTCATGAAAAAGGATTTCAACGCCCATGGGCCGTTAAAGGATAACAATGAGTTTATGTCCAATGCAGATACGGTCCACATGGCGATTGAAGGAATAGTAGATAATCTTGTAAACCCTTACACCGGAAAGACCATGAATCAGGATGCAAAGAAGCGGCCGCTTCATGTAAATACGGCAATGAACTGGGAACTTGGAGACCCGCAGGATACCACCCTTAATATGAAGGGCGGCCAGTGGTGGTCCATAGAAAAAGATATTTTTGATATGAGCAACTGGAAGCATCTGGATGCTGACGGAAAGCTGACCCCGTAACTCTTGTGAAAGATGAAACCTGATATTTCAGTAATTATTCCGTTATACCGGAAAGAAAAGTACATAGGGCAGGCAATGGAGTCCGTCATTAACCAGACTTATGGCGGAAGGGTGGAGCTTATCGTCATCGACGACTGTTCACCGGATACCTCTTTTGAAACCGCAAAGGAAGCTGCTGCAGGGCTTTCTTCCGTAAGACCTGAAATCAGGAAAATAAAACTGCTTCAGAATGAAAAGAACATGCGCGTGGCTGCCGCACGAAACCGCGGAACAGCGGAAGCTGAAGGAGAGTACATCTGCTTTCTTGATGCAGATGATTTCTGGGATGAGACCAAGCTTGAAAACCAGGTGAAGCATCTGGAAAGCTGCCTTGAAAACGAAGCATTTAAAGACGGCCCCGTGCTTTTATGCACAGCAAGGGAATATGTGGATGAAGACGGAAGCCTGACCGGCAGGATAGTACATGTCCCTGAAGTTATCACATATGATGAAATGCTGAAGACCAACCTTATTCCGTGCTCCTCGGTAATGGTGAAAAAAAGTGCCGCTTTGGATTTCCCTATGAAAAGGGATGACCTGGCGGAAGATTATATATGCTGGCTTGAAATAATCAGAAAATACGGGCCGGCAGCGGGGCTGGATGAGCCTCATATGAAATACAGGGAGATAAAGGGAAGCAAGTCAGCCGACAAGCTGCAGGCTGCAAAAGCCCAGTACAGGGCATACAGGCTTATGGGGCTTTCTCCTTTTAAATCTTTCAGGTATCTGATCAGTTATGCTGTAAACGGGATCAGAAAACATTCTTAACTCTGCTAAAAAACACCCGGAGTGAAAAAATAAAATGAAAGTTAAAGAACAAAACAATATTGACTATGAAACAGAAGAGAAGAAGATAAAGCCGCTGCCGTTTATCGACTACAAAAACTGGGGGACCCTCAGGATATTTGCGGCGCATTACAAAAACCACAAGGGCCTGTTTATACTCGACCTTGCATGCGCAACGGTTGCCTCTCTTATTGAACTTGCATTCCCTTATGTTTCCAGAATCTGCATGCAGGAATATCTTCCCGAAGGGAAATACCAGGTATTTTTCATGATCATGGGAATAGTCATTCTTGCCTATATCCTCAGGATGTTCCTGTATTACATAATCACGTTCTGGGGACACAGGATGGGCGCGTATATCGAGGCTGATATGCGCGGAGAACTGGTTGAGCATATAGAGACTTTAAGCTTCAGCTTCTTTAATAAGAACAGAACGGGTCAGCTGATGAGCCGTGTGACCACGGATCTTTTTGATATTTCGGAGCTTTCGCATCACGGACCGGAGAATCTGTTCATTTCGGCGCTTACACTTTTCGGCGCCTTCGGCATTCTTCTTTCAATAGAGTGGAGGCTGGCGTGCATAGTGTTTGCGGTTGTTCCTCTTTTCGTTGTATTCACCATTATCATGCGCGGTGCAATGTCCAGGGCAAACATGCGCGTAAAGATAAAGCTGGCAGAGATCAACAGTACCATTGAATCAGGCTTTTCGGGCATCCGCACAGCTAAGGCTTTTGCAAATGAGGAGGAAGAAATCCGCAAATTCAGAAAGTCAAACCTTCAGCATGTAGGTGCCAAGATAGAGCATCACAGAAGTATGGCCATATTCAACTGCGGAATGGAATTTGCTCTTTCCATCCTTTCGGTTATCGTAATTGTGGCCGGCGGGGCACTTATCCTGAACGGCAGGCTTGATTATGTAAATCTGGTAACTTTCAGCCTCTATGTTTCAACCTTTATCACTCCTATCAGGAATATAGTCAACCTGGTGGAGCAGTATATGTCAGGTATGGCCGGCTTCCAGCGTTTTCTGGAGATAATGCGCACCGAGCCTGATATAGTTGATTCACCTGACGCTGTTGAACTTACAAATGTTGTGGGAAATATTGATGTTGAGGGCATAGACTTTACATATGACGATACTGATATTGCCACTTTGAAGGATGTGTCGTTCCATGTTCCTGCAGGAACTTCATTTGCTCTTGTCGGGCCTTCGGGCGGCGGCAAGACCACGATAAGCAATCTCATTCCGAGATTCTTTGATGTGGACAAAGGTTCCATTAAGATCGACGGAATTGATGTGCGGGATATGACTCAGAGGTCATTGCGTCTGGCAATCGGTGTGGTACAGCAGGATGTATTTATGTTTGCGGGAACCATATATGAAAACATTGCTTACGGAAAAGAAGGGGCATCATACGAAGATGTTGTGGCAGCAGCCGTAAAGGCAGAGATCCACGACGAGATAATGCAGATGCCTGACGGATATGATACATACATCGGTGAAAGGGGAGTAATGCTTTCCGGCGGACAAAAGCAGAGACTGGGAATTGCAAGGGTATTCCTTAAGAACCCTCCGATTCTTATTCTTGATGAGGCAACGTCCGCACTTGACAGCGTTACGGAAGCCCGCATCCAGCATGCATTTGACGAGCTTGCAAAAGACAGGACATCCATTATCATTGCCCACAGGCTCAGTACCATCAGAGGTGCTTCCAACATTGCTGTTATTGAGGGCGGAAAGGTTGCAGAAACCGGAAACCATGAGGAGCTGGTTGCCCGCGGCGGAGAATACTCCAGGCTGGTAAAGGCTCAGATGATCTGACACAATTTACCACCAATTTATACAACAAATTTAAAGCGGCTGTTCTGCAGCTGCTTTTTCTTTTAACGCATGGCGCCGCAGAGGCGAACTGTGTTCGCCCTTTTCGTGCATCGGGGCTTTTTTTAGTATAAGCAAAATCTTTATAGAAGTGTATTTTGTGAAATCGTGCAAAAGTGAACATGGCCCAACGTAAAATCAACGTTTCCTGAGGATGGTCTTTCACTTTTGCACGATTTCACAAAAAAATAAAATTTCTTGTTGATTTTTCCCCATCTGAATAGTAAAATTACCTCAAAAGTGGTGAAAAGTGGTTGTTAGTGGAAAAAAGTGGTAAAGCCTCAGGTACATCACGACCTGAACCTTAGGGCGAGGGCCCCTGTTGAAATGGCACGGACCCCACTGGCCACATTCGGAGGCATTTATTCTATGTTCATGGGTGAATTCAATCATTCCATAGACGCGAAAGGCAGACTGATAGTCCCTTCAAAGTTCAGGGGTGCTCTGGGTGAGCACTTCGTTGTGACGAAGGGTCTGGATGGTTGTCTTTGGGTTTTCCCGCAGGATGAATGGCAGCAGTTTTCGGACAAGCTGACTTCACTTCCTGTCGCAAGGAAAGACGCCCGTGATTTCAGCAGATTCTTCCTGGCAGGTGCTTCAGAAGCCGAAACCGACAAAATGGGAAGAATACTTATTCCACAGGTTTTGAGAGATTATGCCAAGCTTGACGGAGAAGCAGTTCTCATCGGAGCAGGTTCAAGAGTTGAAATCTGGAATAAGGCTGCATGGGAAGATGT
>JAZUFV010000077.1:0-3703 GCA_045640845.1 Lachnospiraceae bacterium | reverse complement strand
ATGTTAGAGAGCTGCTCTAACATTAGGTATGTCAATGTAAGAGAAATGTTGTGAAAAAAGTTTTTGCAGAAAGAAATTGAAAAAGAAACAGGAACGAAAGGGACAGCGAGGTGGAAAAAAAAGGGCGGTTGTTGTAAAATCTAGAAAAAATATATGAAGGGTTTTTTAAAAATGGATATTTCGAAATTCACCGATTACAGAAAAAAGGTTGTTGAAAATGTAAGCAAAGTCATTGTAGGCAAGGATGAAGTGATCGAACTTGTGCTGAATGCATTTATATGCGCAGGCCATGTTCTTCTTGAGGATGTTCCGGGAACAGGAAAGACAATGCTGCTGCGGGCTTTTTCAAAAACAATAGGAGGTGACTTCAAAAGAATACAGTTCACCCCCGATCTTCTTCCTTCAGACCTTACGGGAATAAATTTCTATAACCAGAAAACAGGCGAGTTTGAGTTCCGACCGGGACCTCTGTTTACAAATATTGTACTTGCAGATGAGATCAACCGTGCTACACCGCGTACGCAGAGCAGCCTTCTTGAGGCAATGGAGGAAAGGCAGATAACGGTGGATGGAGTTACCACCCGTCTGGAAGAACCGTTCATGGTAATGGCCACCCAGAATCCTATCGAATCCTTCGGAACGTTCCCTCTTCCTGATGCCCAGCTTGACCGCTTTTTCATGAGACTGAGTCTTGGCTATATGGACCGCGTGCAGGAACTTGCAGTTATCGGAAGGAAGTCAACTCTTACGCTTGTCGAACAGCTGGAACAGGTGGTTACGGCTGAAGATACCGCCTATGTCCGCAGTGAGTATACAAACGTGAAGGTTTCAGATGAAGTTGCCGGATATATCATGGACATCGTTGCCGCAACCAGAAAGAAGGGTGCCTTTGCATGCGGAGTTTCCACACGAGGAGCAATGGCTCTTTACAAGGCATCCCAGGCAAACGCAGCCCTGAACGGCCGTGACTTTGTGATTCCTGAAGATGTAAAGCATGTTGCACCTTACGTGCTCTGCCACAGGATCCGCGCAGGAAAGAATAATGCTTTCGGCCCGGATTCATTTACCGAGAAAGTGCTTAATCAGATAAGCGTTCCTCTGGAAGGAGAAATCTGACAGGCTCCGGATGAAAATATTCATAATTGTTGTGGCAGTCATACTTGTCCTTATCATTGAGCTTGTCATAAGCCGCAGAGGAGCAAAACACATAACTGCCGAAGTAATTTCAGATAAAAATACTGCAGAGCCGGATGAAAAGATCACTCTCACGGTGAAGATCACAAATGAGTCCATGGGTATTTATCCATTCCTGAGATACACTGTCTGCTTCCCAAAAGAGGTTGAGGTTCATTCATCCCAGCGCAGTTTTCAGTCACCTCCGAACCTGATAAAGGTCACGGAGACGGCTGTTCTTTTGCCGCACCGTTCCATAGAAAAGAAAATAGTTATTTCCATCCCGAAAAGGGGAACGTACCGCATGGGGCAGTTTACCGTTGAGGCGGGCGATTTCCTTGGAATGAAGGAATACAGCAAGGCTGTTTCAATCTTTCAGGCATTTGTCATATACCCGAGGCCGGCTGAAGATATTGAAACAGAAAAAGTACTTGGCGGCATCATGGGCGATTTTTCAGTGCGCCGCTATATCTTTGAAGATCCCGTGCTTATTTCAGGCTTCAGGGAATATACCGGGAGGGAGCCGATGAAATCCATCTCCTGGCTTCAGAGTGCACGGATCGGAAATCTGATGGTCAAAAAATATGACTTCACATCCCAGATGTCGGTTTCTGTTGTACTTGATACGGACGGGACGGATGATGCGGCGGCAGAAAGATGTTTTTCTGTTGCCCGCTCGATATGTGACGGACTTGAAAAGAACGGTCTTGAATATGATTTTTCACTTAACGCAGATCTCAGCGGAGTCAACTGCGGTCAGCATTATTTTGCAAAAGGCCAGGGAAGCCGCCATCTTTACGGCATACTTTCCCAGCTGGGTCAGGCAGAATATACATGCAGCCTGAAAGGCCCTGAACTTCTGAAAAGATTTTTGGAATCCGGGGCCGGAGCTCCCGGAGTAATTCTTATCATGCCAAAGGAAAACGAAACCAGCCGCTATATGATCTCTATGTTTGACGGTAATCCGATGGCAAGTGTTTTCCCGGTTTATGCAGGGGAGGTGGACGAATGCCGGTAATGGTTTTTCTTAAAATGGCATCTGATACCGCTCTGCTGATGATAGTGGCAGGCCCTGTGGCCGTGCACTTCGGCGCACCAATGGGACTGATACTGTTCACGGTTTTCCTTTCGGCAGTCAGCATGTCACTTTCATATGCGCTTAAAGAAAAGAAAGTCCTGAAATTCCTGCCGTTTCTGCTGGAATTTATCCCGGCCCTTCTGCCGGAGAGAAATATTGCATGGGCTATCCCGGCAATACTGGTACTTGCCTACGGAATATATTCGGTGGCTTCAGAGAAGCTGCTCGATGACATAGAGCACCAAAGGAAGATCTTAAAGGTCACGCTCGGAATAACAGCGGCGGCCCTCTTCATTTTCTTTATTTTCGGACTCCGGGACAATGCGATACTTGTCCTGATCATCAGTGCGCTTATCGCATTGGGCACAAACATACTTCTCATGAGGTCGCTCCGACATGAACCTGAGGTTTACGGAAGCCTCAGGTTTCAGGCTCTCAATATAGGGATAATCGCAGTAATCATGGGAGTTGTTCTCTTTCTCAGCAGCGAATCCGTGGTAAATGGTTTCATTTTGGGAATAAAGGCAGTGTATACATGGATTGCCACAGGCATAATGTATGCAGTTCTGTTCCTGATAAGAATATTCGGTGCTTTCTTTTCATGGCTCGGAACACTGTTTTCCGGAGGAACGCAGAAGGCGCCTGAAGAGCAGCCGATGGTTACCCTTGATACAGGCGGAATAAAAGAGATGTTTCCTGACATGCCCGAGACCACAGGGCTTCCGTTAGGAGTAAAAATCGGTTTGATCGTTGTGGCTGCCGCCATAGTTTTGCTTGTTATATACCTGATCTTCAGAAAGCTGGCAGGAAAACGGACAGGAACTATTGCGGCCGGAAAGAAGCAGTCTTTCGGAACCTATGTCAGGCCCGAAAACAAAAATGAAACTGTGCAGATATCAACTGACGCACAGGGCGTGCGAAAGCAGTACAGAAAATATCTTCAGTATCTCAAAAAACAGGGACAGACGATCAGCACCAGCGATACATCGAAAGATGTTGAAAACGCCTCCCGTAATTATGTTAAAGATGCCGGATGGGAGGCATCAGAGGAACTTCGCCGGATATACCTCAGGGCACGTTATGCAGGTGAGAGCGAAAAAGGCGATATTGAGCGCGCAAAACGCCTAATCGGCGAAATAAAGAAAAACTGAACCCATTATTTGTGAATAATAAACATAAACGTCCGCACAGCGGACGTTTTTTTTCTTATTTATGTGTGGAAAATAAAATCATTACAATGTATAATACCTACGGCTAATTTTTAAAGTAATATGGCGGATTTTCCGTGCCGCTGGATAAGGAGACAAAATATGAGCAAAAAATACTGTTATCTGTTCTCAGAAGGAAACGCTACCATGCGTGAACTTCTTGGAGGAAAGGGTGCCAACCTTGCCGAAATGACCAACATCGGCCTTCCGGTTCCTCAGGGCTTCACCATCACAACAGAAGCCT
>JAZUFV010000076.1:0-15473 GCA_045640845.1 Lachnospiraceae bacterium | reverse complement strand
GACGTGCCCGTTCGGGTTCATATGATTGAACATTTCTGTTTTTGCCTTCAGGATTCCGTCGCGCGTCTTTAAAAATTCCAGATGGCTCTGTCCGATGTTTGTGAGTACAGCAATATCAGGCTGTGCTACAAAGCTGAGTCTGTCCATCTCGCCGAAATCGCTTATTCCCATCTCAACAACAGCCACTTCCGTATCTTCGTCAAGATCAAAAATCGTGAACGGAACTCCCCACTGGTTGTTGAGATTGCCCTTTGTTTTGCTGACCTTATATTTTTCGGCAAGCACCGAGGCGATGAATTCCTTTGTACTTGTCTTTCCCACGCTTCCCGTTATGCCTACAACCTTTACATCCAGCACCTGTCTGTAATATCTTGCAAGAAGCTGGGTGGCTTCAAGAACAGATTCCACAAGAACGTACGGTGCGTCAAGTCCCGGTATTTCCTTTTCCGCAAGCACTCCGGCTGCTCCGGCTGCGACTGCGCCTGCCGCAAAGTCATGGCCGTCAACCTTTTCTCCTGCTATGCAGAGGAAAAGACATCCCGCAACAACCTTTCTGCTGTCTGAAACAACTGCGGTTATCTCATCATCGCCTGCCAGCTCAGGGTTCATAAGCCTGCCGCCGGTAACTTCTTCTATTTTCTTAAAATTCAGATTCTTCATTTAGATTCTCTATTCGTATTTTTTGAGTGAAAGCTCGATTATCTTTTCGCAGAGTGACGGATAATCGATGCCCACTGCCTGAGCCTCCTGAGGAATCAGCGATGTATCGGTCATTCCCGGAAGTGTGTTGGCTTCAAGGCAGTACAGCTTTCCGCTTTTATCAAGCAGATAATCCAAGCGGTAATAAACTGAAAGATTCAGGATGTTTCCCGCCAGAATGGAATATTCCGACATCTCCTTAAGAATATCTTCCGGTATCTGGGCAGGACAGATTTCCGTGGTCTTACCGTTGTATTTATTTGTATAATCATAGAAACCTTCTCCCGGACAGATCTCAACCGGGGGAAGTGCCTCACCTGCAAGGACGCCCTGCGTAAGTTCCCGTCCATCCACAAATTCTTCAACAATCACGGTATCGTCATACCTGAATACATCAAGAACGGCAGCTTCATAGTCTTCTTCTTTTTCAACTATGACAACACCCACGCTGGATCCGCCGTTGCTTGGTTTTACAACACATGGCACATGCATTTTTTTGCTGAACGGATCGTCACTTTTCAGCACTATTCCTTCAGGCATTCTTATATGTTCTGAAAGCAGGGCCTTTGTATGATCCTTGCTCATGGCAATGGCTGAGCCCAGGTAACCTGAACCTGTATATTTTATTTTCATGAGATCAAACGCTGCCTGGACTTTTCCGTCCTCACCGTTTGCTCCGTGAAGTCCCATGAAAACTATGTCACCGGCCTTACAGAGTTCCAGAACATTCGGTCCGAAAAACTCACGTGACTTTTCAAGTTCATCGTTTAAAAGCCCCGTCAGGGCTCTGTATTCATCTGCAGCCGCATGGATATCCTGTGCGCCGAAGTCCGGCTTCTTTTCAAGGCCGAAGAAAACATCGAGCAGGATAATCTTATGCCCTTTTGATTCCAGCGCAGCCGCTACTTTTTCTGATGTTTTTATGGAAATTTCTCTTTCGGTGCTGGTTCCACCGCAAAGTACGACAATATTCATGACAATTCCTCTCAAGAAAATTTACCGTTAAATTTTACCACAGTTTACAGCAGTATTCCACCACTTTGGATGGCGCATGCACCCTCAAGACGGGCCATTTCGTCATCAGTTATTTTCAGCTTTTTGCTGAGTATATCCGAAACACACGCAAGCGCCTGTCCGGCAATATCAGCATCTCTATATATATCAAAATTCCTGAAGTTCATTGCTCCGCTCTGACGGACTCCGAGGAACTCTCCCGGGCCTCTCATTTCAAGGTCTTTGGCAGCTATCTCAAAACCGTTATTGGATGTTTTGAGGATCTCAAGCCTGTCCAGGGCTTCCTTTGAACCGCCGGTGCATACAAAGATACAGTAACTCTGGGCATCGCTTCTTCCCACTCTTCCCCTCAGCTGATGAAGAGCTGCCAGGCCGAAACGGTTTGCATCTTCTATCATCATCACTGTTGCATTCGGAACATCCACACCGACTTCAACAACAGTTGTTGAAACCAGCACCTGTATCTTTCCTTCTGCAAAGCGCGACATTATCTCGTTCTTTTTCAGAGCAGGCATCTGACCATGCAGCATTCCTATGGAAATATCTTCATTCAGGACATCCTGAAGAAGTTCCGTGTAATCCTCCACATTGTTGGCCTCAAGGCCTTCGGAAGATTCCACAAGCGGACAGATCACATATGCCTGGTGTCCTGCAGCCACTTCTTTTTCAATGAACCTGTAGGCATTCTCACGGTATTCCGGACCCACAACAGCATTCCTGATCGGTTTTCTGAGTGAAGGCACCTTGTCTATCACAGAGACATCCATATCTCCGTAAACAATGAGAGCCAGCGTTCTCGGGATAGGGGTGGCGCTCATTACCGCCATATGAGGAAGGCTTCCTTTTCCGGCAAGAGCTTCCCTCTGCTTAATTCCGAACCGGTGCTGCTCATCAGTAATTACCAGTCCCAGGTTTTTATATTTTACCTTTTCCTGGAAAAGGGCGTGCGTGCCAACAACTATATCGACTCTTCCATCCTCCAGCGCCTCATACACCACTTTCTTTTCAAGAGCTGTCATTGCTCCTGTAAGAAGCGTCACTTTAAGATCTATTCCTGCCTTTTTAAACAGGCCGGTTATGTTTTCATAATGCTGCCTTGCAAGAACCTCCGTAGGCGCCATCAAAGCGCTCTGTACCCCGGCGAAGCCTGCATCCATGCATGCGCTCAGGGCAACGATAGTTTTGCCTGAACCGACATCTCCCTGTATAAGGCGGTTCATCACAGAGCCGCTTTCCATATCGGCCGACATTTCTTTTATGACCTTTTTCTGGGCATCCGTAAGCTCATACGGAAGTCCGGAAAGAAATTCCGCTGTTCTTACGTCATGCGGGATGACAAAGCTGCTCTTTTCCCTTCTGCCTGAATCATTCTTCTTCATTGTGAAAATAAAGAGGAATATTTCTTCAAAAGCGGCCCTTTTAAGTGCTTTGGCAAACTTTTCAGGCGTTTCAGGGAAATGCATATTTCTTATGGTGAATGCCTTATCAGGCAGGTCATATGCCTTTCTGACAGTATCCGGAAGTACATCTCTTTTTACGCATTCATCAAAGGCAGGGCTGTCCATTGCAGCCTTTACAGTCTTAACAAGGAGATTATTTGTCAGTCCTTTTGCAAGCGGATAAACAGGCTGCATCTTCCCGCAGAGCGCGGCATATTCAGCCGGAGTGTATATCTTTGGCTGGTTAAGCTGAAGCACTCCCCGCTTTCTGCTTATTCGCCCTCTCAGGATATACGGGGATCCCGTTTCAACGTTATTCATCATATATGGTGCATTGAACCAGGTAACGCGGATGCTCCGCCCCACTTCATCTTTAAAAGAAGCAACTGTCATTTTCAGCTTTCCCGCGCGCCGGTTTGAAGGCGGCTGGATGAATACGCCCTTAACCGATGCAAACGTTCTGAAACCTATCTCCGCAACCGTGATGGGGTCCGAAAATGTTTCAAAGTCCCTTGGGTAGAATTCAAGCAGGTCTTCAACGCTTTCCACTCCGGCTTTTCTGAACAGCTCTTCAGTTTTCTCTCCTATGCCCTTAAGCTCTGTAAGTTTCATATTTGTATTATAACATAACCGGACAATCTACTTTAAAAAAATCCTTTCTTTAATTCTCTAATACGCACGGCTCCTATGTTAGAGAGCTGCTCTAACATTACACATGCTCATGTAAGAGAATATACTTCTTTTTCATCAATTTTCTTCAAATATTTTCAAAATAAGCCTGAATTCTCTTACACTGACCACCTCAATGTAAGAGAACCACTCTAACATAAAAGCCCCATGTGTTAGGGAATTTTATTCTTTCCCACACTTTTCTTGCATTTATCGTTGGAAATCCTCTGAATTCTCTAACACTGAATGTACCTATGTTAGAGAGCTGCTCTAACATTGACTATGCTCATGTAAGAGAATTAACCTTGATTTCGGCTATTTTTCTCTCATATATTCGAAAAATTCCGGAATTCTCTAATACTGACTGTACCCGTGTTAGAGAGCTGCTCTAACATTGACTATGCTCATGTAAGAGAATTCATCCATATCTTTGGCATATCATAATTTAAGTAGCACCGCCTCGCTGCCTGTCAAGGGGTGCTACGCAAGATCTGAAAAATCTTCTAAATCTGAATTCTTGCCACGAAGGCTGCACAAGGCCGGATGCCGTGGGGCCATGCCGGCACCAGCCATCCCAAATATAAAAAGAGCACGGACTCTAATCCGTGCTCTTTTCGCTTTTAGTAAATTATTCCATCGGCTGTGTCCAGTATGTCTGGTTGAAGATATCTGTGAAGCTGTACATAGCAAGCACCTTGCCGTCTTCCACCTGCATATTGGCTATCTCAGGCGTAAGGGTTACCTTCCACTGCCCTATCTTATATGTATCCACGAAGTTTCCGCCGTAGTCATAGTAATCGGCAACAAAAGTGAGTTCCTCACCTTCTTTAAGGGAATTGCTGACCTCCTCAGGCTCTTCAGGATCTTCTGCAGTCAGGCCTCCCAGAATCTTGGACTGTGCATCTGTATCAATTCCGCTGTTTTTATAATCCATTCTGAGACCGGCTATGTATCCGTCCGGATGCTCCGAATCAAATGCGATGATCAGCTTTGCACGCTTTCCTCTGAAAAGGACCGGAGTATAGCCTTTGATAAGGTAGCCATCCTCACCTTCGTATGTGCTCTCATAGTAGTAAGCAATTATGTTGCCGTCGATTGAAAGCCAGGTCTTATCATTTTCAAGGATCAGGCTGCCTTCATCATCAAACTCATAAACATTATCAGTACCAAGGTCAATAAGGCCCTCGCCGTCATCGTAATACATGTTCAGGAGAATATGGTCAACAAGCTTCCACTGCTCCTCTTCCATTGCTATTACAGGCTGGCCTGCAGCATTCTCCCTGGCTTCAAGCTGCTTCTGGTCAAAGAGATTTCCTGCTATGAACTCGGCTGTTTTATCCATGTTCATGCTCTTGGAAGGTCCTCTTCCGCCAAAGTAATCGCCGCCCAGGAATGAGCCCAGAAGGCCGCTGATGTCTGATGATGAATAACTGTCTGTATCATAATCGCTGTAATCATAGCCGCCAAAGAAGTTGCTGCTGTAATTACTGCTGTAGCTGTTGCTGTAGTTACTGCTTCCGCTGCCATAAAGGCTGTCCAGATCAAAAAGGCTGCTGTAGTCATTTTCACTGTATGAGCTGCCGTAATAATCGCTGCCGTAACTGCTGCCGCTTCCGAACAGTCCGAAGAGTGAATTGAACGGTGAGCCGCCGCCTGAAACATACTGGCCGCTCAGCTCGGTATCGGCATATTTTTCAATGCACTCCGTATACTCTTCGCAGATGCCCAGCGACTTATATATTTTTCCTATCATCCGGGCATATGAAGCGTTGGCATAAGGGAAGTATATCGACAGTCCGTATGAGCCGGACATATCTCTTGAAACCTTGTTATATTTAACTGCACCGATAACTGCATTTGCAAGGGCCGTTCCCTCATTCGTGCCGAGCCTCTTTGCAAAATCAACAATGTCAATCTGGTCAATGTGACTGGAGGATGCAAACTCGCGGGTCTTGCTTCTTGCCTTGGATACGGAAGTGTAGCTTCCGCCCGAGGAGCTGCCTGCGTCTAAAAGCTCACTGATATTCTTTCCGAAATTCTTAAGCTTTTCAGGAACCACATTTGCCAGCTCTTTAAGGTCTGTAACCGAAAGGGTTGATGAAGCACCCGGATAGTATCTGGAAACAAATCCCACAAAATCATCGGCAATTACTTTTCCCAGCTCAACTGTGGAAATGGCAGGATTGCTGCTGAGTCTGTTCAGCCAGTTTGTATAGTACCAGCCCGAAGAAGCTTCAGACTCTTCCGATGCAATGAGATAATCGGCACTCTTTGAAAGAGCAAGTCCGGTCTCCACCGTCCCCATAAGGCAGGCGTCAAATCCGATGAAATCGAACTTGACATCGGTAGCCTCAATTGCTTCCTTGATTTCAGGAAGGATCATCGAGCCGGAGCTTTCATATTTTTCATCATATCCGTAACCGCCCACGGATCCGCTTCCATGATCCCAAAGAATCAGGATATTCCTGTTTGCAGGAAAATACTCGTCGCAGAAGCCTATGAACTTGCTGAGAGTATTTCCTTTTGTCATGGCATCGTTTCCGAAGTCCTCCACCAGACGGCCAAGCTGGTCGTTCTGAATCTGATAGATCTGGTTTACGCTGTTTGATACAAAATTGTTTCTCCACTGGCGGGCTCCGCCTGTCATGATGATAAGGTTAACCTTTTCACCTACGCCTGCTGCAAGCATTTCCTTGATATCAGCCGTGGCTGCACCGGCTTCAGTTTCAAGATCTGATCCGCACATGTAAACCATAACCGTGGCAACATCAGTACCGTCGCCGTTCAGCACTGTATCCATCTGAAGTCCGGATGAGGAAGTGTTGATAACACCGGTATTATCTTCCCATTCATCCGTGTGATATCCGCTCGCATAGTCGGCCCATGAATAACCCTCCGGCTGGGAATAATGGGTCAGGATCTGTTCTGCTTCCGTGTTCTGCTGCTGGTTATGCGAAGAATTATTTGATTTTCCGCCGCAGCTTTTTGAGCAGCATACAATCAGAACAATAATAAGGATAATGACCACGATGAAGATGAGTATCTTTTTTCCGCCCAGTCCACCCGGTTTTTTGTTTGTATTATTCTGTTCAGGCAATTTAACGTCCCTCCCTGTTTCCGCCGCCAAAGAGCTTTCCAAATAAGCCGGACTCTTTTTTGGCTGAATTAAGTCCTGTATTTTTTCCGCGGTTTCCAACCGGGCCGCCTCCAAGGCCGCTGCCCTGTTTCTGCAGTTTTCCGGTTCCGCTGACTACTTTTTTCTGTCGTCCGATAGGTCTGTTTTCCATTTTTCACTCCGTCATTAAATATTATGTGTACACATTATACTATAAAGCCGGTGACAAATCTTATTAAAATTTTATAAAAAAAGCGGGCGAACACAGTTCGCCCCTACTTTGTGTGCGGCCATAGCCACATCAGATTTTCAGGATAAAAGCGGGCGAACACAGTTCGCCCCTACTTTGTGTGCGGCCATAGTCACGTCAGAGTTTCAGAATAAATAGCGGGCGAACACAGTTCGCCCCTACTTTATTCGGCAGGTTTGCTGAAATCAGTCTTTCTGATCACGCCCGCCAGCATCAGCACGATGATGATAAGTGAAATCACATCAGCCACCGGCTGAGCCCAGATAAGGCCGTCCACCCCTATGATGGCTTTCAGTATGAATACCATTCCCAGGAAGATTACCGCCTGTCTGAGGATGCAGGCCAGGAGAGAAGGAGTTGCTGCGCCTATAGCCTGAAGCGTGCTCTGGCATACACCGAATGCACCTATCAGCCATGCAGTTGACATCAGTATTCTGGTGAAATGAACTCCTGAGCCCAGAGCTCTTCCGTCCGTAAGGAAAATGCTGACGATAGGCTCTGCAAAAATAAAGCAGAGTGCTGCCACCACCAGGCAGAATACCGTTGCAAAAAGCACGGTCATCTTAATCCCGTCAACCAGTCGTCTTTTCTCCTTTGCACCATAGGAATAGCCCAAAAACGGCTGAACGCCGCTGCCGATGCCGATGCCTATCAGCGTAACGATCATGATGACCTTTGAAGTCACACCATATCCGGCAACCATAAGGTCGCCGTTTTCATATCCGGCCAGCTGGCTGTTTACGACAATAGATGAAATGCTCACCAGAAGGTTGGAGAGGGATGCGGAAAGCCCCACGGCAACAATCTCCTTCAGGATTCCGTCCTTCATGGAAAAATCTTTCGGGCTTATGCTGAGAGATGATTTTCCTGAAAGGAACCAGATGAGATAATAACCTGCGGCAACAATATTTCCGATAACAGTTGCAATTGCTGCGCCCACAACACCCCAGCCGAAACCAAGGATCATGATCGGGTCCAGGATAAGATTTAAAAGATTGCCGACGATTGTTCCCGTCATTGCCTTCATAGGCTCGCCTTCGGCGCGGAGAATGCTGGAAAAGCAGTTTGAAATCAGCGAGAAAACGCCGCATCCGATTGTTATCTTCATATAATCGGCCGTAAGTGCACGGCTTTCAGGACCTGCGCCCAGCATGGTTATCACATCATCAAGGAATATCCAGAGAAGTGCCATGAACACCAGACCTATGGCAACACACGCCCACATGCAGAATGAGCAGGCTTTCTTTGCCCGTTCCTTATCGCCTGCGCCGAGGGCACGCGAAATGACTGAAACTCCGCCCACTCCGAACAGGGTTCCGAGTGACATGAATATCATGAAAAGAGGGGTGGCAAAAGATACTGCTGCGACCGAAAGGTCGTTATGGGTCAGTCCCAGAAAGAAAGTGTCTGCCAGGTTGTAAACCATGATCATGACCATGGCTATGAGCGCAGGCACGCTGTTTTTGATGATTATTTTCGGTATGGAATCTGTGGCAAATGAAGCCACTGCGTCTTTTGTTTTGTGATTCATTCTGTCTCCTTTTTTTAACAATATTGCACCATTTTATCAGAATAACCGGTAAAAAAGACGGTTTTTGCAGCCCACGCCGCAAAAACCGTTAATTCACACAAAACAACGCCGATTGTATTGAAATGTTTTATTGTACCATTCTCAGCCTTTAATCTCCGCCACCGGAAACGTAATGTTGAACGGATCAACCCGGACTACCGCTATAGGACGGCAGCCGCTTATATCAGGGAAAAGCTCTCCGTTAATTTTTATATCAGTAACCTTTGAAAAATGTCCCTTTCCCGATCCGGAAAAGTTTGTAAAGAAGTGCTTTCCCTCATACTCCTGCACAAGCGGGAAAGGCATCAGCTTTGTACTTACCGGAAATGTAAGCTTTCCGCTTTTTATGGTAAACTGCGCCGCAATTTCCCCGTCAACGGAGATTGTGGCCTTCTCAGTGCGGTCACCGGCATTCTCAAACTTAAAATCTGCCTTTTCTTTCGGAATTCCCCAGTTTGCTCTTCCGTTAACAACACTTTCCATTGTTGAGACGTAGATGCGGCTTATGGTATCAAGCTTTTTCCCTTCAAACCTGAATTTCCCCGGTATGAAAAGCAGCTCGCCGTACGGGCCGGCATCACTTTCTGCATAATCCACAAGCATAACGGCTCCGAGGCCGCCCGCAAACTTTCCTTCCAGGAACTCCGGCACATTACCGTTTTTTTCTGCAAATTCCCTGCTGAACTTATAAATAAAAATATAGCCTTTTCCTTTAAGGTTCCATGGAGCAGGAAAAGCTTTTACATCGTTTTCCATTGTCATTTTTCCTTCCCGGCAAGCCATTTTTTGAAAGCCTTATCATTGATTGAAACATATATGCTGAACAGGAACGGAAATACCCTGGCGGCAATATCGGTAAGTCTGAACAGGACGGAAGGGAATATCCGCTTTTTATCTTTCTCTATGCCCCTGATCACACGCTCCGCAACAGTCTCCGGCTTCTGCACAGGCCACGGAACCGGAGTTTCCTCACCCGCGCGCTTAAAGAATTTTGTCTTTGTGGCAACCGGATAGATCACCTGAAAATGCTGGCCTTTTTCAAGCTCATATCTGTATGCATCCGCAAAGCCGCGCACTGCAGCCTTTGATCCGCTGTACAGTGCGTATCCCGGAAGCGACAAAAGCCCCATTGCGCTTGCGGTCACGGCAAAGTTAAAAGGCTCTTTTCCGTGAAGCGCCTTCATTTTTTCTGCTGAATAAACGCTGCTTACAAAATTTGTCTGAATGATTGATTCAATGTGCTGCCAGTCAGGCTCTTCTATTTTCTCATAATATGCAAAACCGGCATTTGCTATGAAAAGATCTATGCCGCCCAGCTTTTCGGCAGCAAATGCAAAGAGGGCATCCACATCATCCTGTTTTGAAACGTCACATGCTGTAAGAAACAGTTCAGGTGATTCTATCTGAATCCCGTCAATATGTCTTGCACAGGCCACGACGCGGCACCCGTTCTGAATAAGAAGCTTAAGGATTTCCAGCCCGATTCCGGAAGATGCTCCGGTTATGACAACATTTTTTCCTTTTAATCTCATTTATATCTCCAACATTAATTTTTTCTTTTACAAATATCTTTATTTCAGAAGGCGGAACTGATTATTTCCTCAATTCCCGAAAGGATCTCTTTTTGTATATTACTGATCATTTCCTCTGTTGCACCGTCATAGTGGATTCCGCAGCATACAGCCACATTCGTCCCGAATTCCTTTGAAAGGATCTCGGCCGCCTGCTGAGCGACGATATAATCCTTGTGCCCAGGAACTGTAATCGTTGATGCGGATGAGGCCGCAGCCTTATTTATCTCGCATGGAATCCCCATTGCCACCGCCCCGATGTGCGGCCTGTCGCCTCCGGATATTGTGACCAGATAATCTTCGCCGGCACGTTCCACACTGAAGCAGATATCTTTTCCGTATAAGTGTTTCTTAATAACCATTCCGGCCGTTACCTTTCCTGAATTCCGTTCCATCTGCGGAAGCTTCCACATTCAATATCAAGCAGATCCAGTATTTTCCCCACAGTCTGGTTTACTATATCATCCACAGTTTCCGGTCTGCTGTAAAACGCAGGAACAGGAGGCATGATTATGCCTCCCGTTTTTGTTACTTTTTCCATCAGCTCAATGTGCCCGAGATGCAGAGGTGTCTCCCTCACAAGTGCAATCAGCCTGCGGCGCTCTTTAAGAATGCAGTCTGCCGAACGTATCAGCAGGTTGTCATCGTAGCTGTTGGCTATTCCCGATAAAGTTTTTATGGAGCACGGTGCAATGACCATGCCGTCTGTTCTGAAGGAACCGCTGGAAACCGGAGCTGCCATGTCGTTTATATCATAAACGGCTGTCGCCAGTTCCTTTACTTCCCGAACGCTCTTTCCTGTTTCAAATTCTATTGTTTTTTCGGCGTTATCTGTCAGAATAAGGTACGTTTGGACACCGGCACCTTTTAAAGCCTCAAGCAGCCTTACTCCGTAAATTGCCCCTGATGCACCTGAAATTCCGACAATGATCTTCTTTTCCATTACGTCTTCCCCTTGATAAGAATTCTTTTAGGGAAGTATAACATATCTTTTCAGTTCTGTGCGGGCATCATTTCTCCCGGTTTTTCAGGCGGCTGCTCTCCGCCGGGGCCGAATCCGCCTTCAGGACCAAACGGGCCTTCTTCCCGGCCGAATTCCTGAGGACCGCCGCCGGGCATTCCCATACCGCCTTTGATTCCGGACACGTTTGAAATTACCGTGGCACTTTCAGCAACAAACTCACCCGCATCGGAGTCAAGTAAGTCATCAGCAACGGAAGGACTTGCGCCTAAAAGGGTTCCGCCCATTATGTTAATGTATCCGTTGGAGTCTATCACATCCCCCTCGGCGCCCTGGCCGGCAAATATCGTCAGCCTTCCGCCGTTAAGGGTAAATACGGAAACATCATCCTCGTTAACGTTTATTCCGTCATCCTGCGTCACGATATTGATATATCCTCCGTTTATCGTAAGATGGAGTTCTGAATCCAGACCTTCATATGTGGTGGATGTGATGTTCAGGATACCGGTATTTCCGTCTATTTCCATTGTTACATAGCTATAGAAAGAGCCATCTGTCTTATAAAATTTTTTCTGGACGGTTGATCCGTCTTTTTTATATACAGGCTTTAAAAGTCTGAATACATTTGCCCCGGAGAAATTATTTTCTGTTCCGTCCACCAGAACAACTCTTGCTCCGGCTTCGGATGTATCAACCTCACTCAGGGCTTCTTCCCTGTCTTCCCAGCCGTTGTCACACTCATACAGACTGTGGAAGATAACGGCAGGTGCCACGGTGCAGTTTACGTCTGCTCCGTTCATGATCAGCGTCACCTTTTTGCTTTCATCCGTGAAGCATTCGTCTTTGTCTCCGAGATCAATATATATCTGGCCATTCCAGCTTCCTTCAAGTATATACTCACCCGGTTCCGTAATATGAAGCACCGGATTATCATATGCCTCCTCAGCGGAATGCATCATATTTTCAGGAAGTTCACTTCCCAGCACCGGCAAGGTTGAAAAAATGAAATCTTCCAGCCCTTCCTTTGTATAATGAGTTACCCATTCCGTCTCGCCGTCATAGTTTTCCTGAGCGAATGCGGCTTTATCTGTTTCAGGGTAATAAATGATGTCATGGGCAACATAGCATGCCCCTGCTTCCGGCTCCGTGCCGGAATACTCAGGCTCTTCCATTGATGGGTCAAAAGCCCAGATGTAGTCATACTCTGTCAGTTCTTCTCCGTCAAGAACCGCCGTGTTTCCGTTTAGTGATAAAACATGGGCTCCAGGATATTCTGCACAGATTCCTGTCTCAGGAACGGCTTCTGTGGTTTCAGCCTCACTGACAACATCCGGATCTGTTGCGGCCGGTTCATCCGTCTTTATTTCACCTGCCGAACAGGCTGCCAGCCCCATGCATAATGCTGCGATAATAATACAAACTGCTATTTTCTTCATTACAACCTCCAAAATCTTTTGAAGTCAGTTTACGGGCCGTCCGTGAAAACTCCGTGAAAAATCCGTTAAAAGTCCGTAAAAAAAACGGGCGAACACAGTTCCCCCCTACAAATAAAATAACCATTTTTATTAAGGCCCCTACCGGTACAATAACTGCCTTTATTATGGGCCCGACAAATTCAAAGCTCGTTCTTATTGTTGCCGTATGGGCGAACTGTGTTCGCCCGCCGTTACATAAACCCTGTTATTTCAAAATCTCCGCCAACGTACTGAACAGCTTTTTGATATTGATAGGTTTTGCCACATGTCCGTTCATTCCCGCATCAATGGCATTCTTCTTATCTTCATCAAATGCATTTGCTGTCATTGCTATTATCGGTATTTTTGACGTATATTCCCGTGGAAGACTTCTGATGGCCCTGGTTGCATCGTATCCGTTCATAGTCGGCATCTGTATATCCATAAGGATAAGGTCATACTGACCATCTGCAGAATTTTCCATTTTTTCAACGGCAATGTTGCCGTCTTCAGCTGTATCGATTATGAATCCCTCTTCCTCAAGAATCTCTGTTGCGATCTCACGGTTCAGTTCATTATCTTCAACCAGAAGGACCTTTTTCCCATTAAAATCAAAGTTGATAATATCGGCATCGTCCACATTTACTTCAACAGGCTCAGCAATCCGGCTCTCAAAAATCATTCTGACTGTCGTGCCTGCTCCCAGCTCGCTTTCAATTTCAATGGTGCCGCCCATCATTTCAACAAGCGATTTCGTTATCGCCATTCCAAGGCCTGTACCCACAACTCCGCTCTTTGTGGCAGACTCCGCTCTTGAGAACGGCTCAAATACATGCTCAAGATATTCCCTGCTCATTCCTATGCCGGTATCGGAAACAGTATAACGGTACTTTGCGTAACCTTCTTTTTCACACGGCAGCTCCTCTGCCAGCAGGTTGATCTTTCCGCCCGGATTTGTATACTTTATTGAGTTTGAAATGATATTTGTAAGGACACGCATCATGCGCAGCCTGTCTGCATAAAACCAGCGGTGTGTAACAGAATCGGCAATTTCGGAAGTCAGCAGGATATTCTTTGCCTCAGCACTGCCGTTCAGAATGCTGTACAGGTTATCTTTTGCGGTATCAATGAATATCGGTTCTTCCTCAATTTTGACCTGTCCGGATTCCACGCGTGACATATCAAGAACGTCATTGATAAGCGAAAGCAGATGATTGCTTGACATTCTGACTTTGTTAAGTGACTCCTGAACACGTTCCTTGTCATCTATATGTTTTTCCGCAATATCAGTGAAGCCTATAATGGCGTTCATAGGTGTGCGGATATCGTGCGACATATTGAAGAGGAAGGTTGATTTTGCCCGGTTTGCAGCCTCGGCAGCGATCATTGCCTCCTCCAGCTCCTGACGGATGCCAACCTCTTTCCGGATCTCACTGTCAATACTTCTCATACAGGTAATCATGCCGAACAGATGTCCGAATTCATCCCGCAGCGGAACATAACGGTTCTGATAATAAAGGTATGTTCCGTCCTGTTTCATGATACGGAAATCCACAACATGTGTTTTGTTTTCAGCAAAAGATTCCAGTATCTTTTCTCTTCTGGTATTCTCATAGAACTGCTGCTGATCGTCCGGATGGATGAATTTAATAAGCTTATCAAGCTTTTTGCTGTAAGCTGCCTCGGATGCAGTATCTTCATCAATAAGGCTGTTAAATTCTTCTGAAATATATCCATAGTTCTGGACCACGTCTCCGTCTTTATCCATACCCATCGATACAACTTCAATGCTGTCATACTCTGTTGCCAGCGCCCGGATATACGCTTCTTCACGTTTGTTTTGGGCAACAAGGGCTGAAATATCCTTAACGCTCGTATACGCAATAACTTCACCTGCCTGATTCTGCGTCATGCAGATGCTTCTTCTGAGCCATGTGTTTCTATCGGAGATGGTCTTAGCCTCATAGTCAAATGTGACTTCCATAAGGCCCTTGCCGAATGAACTAATAAGGTTCTCTCTGTCAGTACTGCCGGAGAATGATTTTGTATCCGATTTGTTTACAAATCTTTCATTCCAGGCCCTTATGTACTCATCATAGCTGCATGGCAGTTCCATGCCGAGAATATTCTGAAGCGGGACTTCATTTCCCTGATCATCTTTCCAGACGCCGTAATAAAGTTCGTCCCTGCTCAGGTTGACTTCAAGTGATATCAGTGCGTCGGAAAGGATTGCCCTCTTATAATTTGAAAGCTGGTCGGTAAAATCCTGCAGCTCGTTTATGTATTTTTGCTCATTCTTTTTTTCACGTCCGGTGATAACGTTGATCAGAATAAAAATTCCGGCAAGACCAAGTACAAGGAAGATAAACAATATCAGCGCATCTGTCATGGAATCCCTGTACAGATGCTCCGTTGTTTCACAGATACCAATTTTGTACTGATTATACTCCTGAAGTGTGTACGCGTATCTGCCCCCGTCAATAGTTATCTTATTGATCTTTTCTGAAGATACATCAAGTCTGATAGGTGTATCAGCATCTGAGAGTCCCAGAATGGTTTCATCTGTTGAGGACACGATTTTGTCCTGCTCTGAATCGTATATAAAATACATTCCGTTTTCAACAGGCATTCTGTCAAGAACCTTGGAAATATCTGTTCTGTTGATTGCTTCAAGAAGATGCTCCGGAGTAATGCCCACCTGAATGATGCTGTCCCCGTCCGAGCGCCAGAC
>JAZUFV010000075.1:0-6655 GCA_045640845.1 Lachnospiraceae bacterium | reverse complement strand
GGTAGGGAGATGCCCAGCTTGGTTGAACCCTGCGCCGGACCATAAAAGGCCCGGCGGCCGCCGCAGCCGCCCTTTACTATGTCCGGATTTTCTTAAAATTCAAGAAAATTCAGATGTATTCAAAATTGTGCTTGACTTTACCCCTGTCTTTTTGTAAACTAATCAAGCACTGCATTTTGGCTCGTTGGTCAAGTGGTTAAGACGCCGCCCTCTCAAGGCGGAATCAGGAGTTCAATTCTCCTACGAGCTGCTTAAGGATCCGCATATGGCGGATCTTTTTTTATGCAAAGAATTTCTCTGTCTATGGAAAAAACTTTATGAGATATAGTATAATACCTTTCGTCGCAACAACGGAAAAGAGGATTACATATGAATTACTACAGTTTCGGTCATGGCAATAAAACAATGGTCATTATTCCCGGTCTTGCACTTAACCCTACGCTTAATGCCGGCAAAATAATTGAAGAGCTTTTCAGCAGTTTTAAAGATGATTTTACAGTCTACCTTATCGATGAGCGCAGCTGCATAAAAGAAGGTGATTCCCTGGACACATTTGCCGAAGAATATGCCAGGGAAATGAATGAACTTGGAATCCGGGATGCATATATTTTCGGAGCTTCAATGGGCGGAATGATAGGCCTTCTTCTTTCCATCAGACACCCGGAGCTTGTAAAAAAACTCTTTCTCGGCTCAGTCATTTCAAGGCCTAATGAAATGTCGGCAAAAGTCTTCTCAAGATGGCTTTCGTATGCTGAAAAAGGCCAGGTGCAGGAACTTGTTGAATCTTCATTAAAAGATATATGTTCTCCTGCGTACCTGGAAAGATATTGGGATAATCTGGTCTGCGGCGTTCAGAACCTTTCCGAAGAAGAGTTGTTCCAGTACAGGGTTATGCTCAATGCCATAATAGGTTTTAACTGTTACGGGGAGCTTGAGGCCATAAAAGCAGAGGTGATGGCTGTCGGTGCTAAAGGTGATCAGACATTAAGCTGGATCGGCACACAGGAAATTGCCGATAAAATCGGAATTACCCCGTTTTTCTACGGAGAAGAATATGGACACAACGTTTACGATGAAGCCCCTGATTACAGGGAAAAAATATATGAGTTCTTTATAAAACAGATTAAAAACTAATATTTTTGAGAGGAGAAAAAAATGGCAGAAAAACTTAAAGTTCTTATCCTTAACGGAAGTCCGAAATCAAACGGCAATACCGCATTTGCACTTAATGAAATGATCAGTGTTTTCAACGATAACGACATTGAAACTGAACTCATCCAGGTTGGTAATGAGATGGTCGGCGGCTGCAAAGGCTGCGGTTACTGCTACAAGAATGATAAGTGCATTCAGGATGACATTGTTAATGTCATAGCGGAAAAATTTGAAAAAGCCGATGCTCTTATCGTGGGAAGCCCGGTTTATTACGCTTCCGCAAACGGTGTTCTTGATATCATTCTGAGCCGTCTTTTCTACAGCACCAACTATGATAAGACAATGAAGGTGGGAGCCGCTGTATGCGTCTGCAGAAGAAGCGGAATCACCGCAACAACAGACCAGCTGAACAAGTATTTCACTATTTCAGGAATGGCTGTTGCTTCAAGCTGCTACTGGAACGGAATTCACGGAGCAAAACCGGGTGAGGCAGCTGAGGATGCGGAAGGAATACGCACAATGCGCACTCTTGCCAAAAATGTTGTATTCCTTATGAAGAGCATTGCCCTCGGAAAAGAAAAATTCGGTCTCCCGGAAAAAGAACCAAAGGCTACCACCAATTTCATCCGTAAAAAATGATATTCATAACAGGCGATACACATCGCATGAAAGATACGGCAAAACTTGATATAGCAAATTTTCCGGAGCAGGAAAAGCTGACCAGGAATGATTATCTTATAATTGCGGGTGACTTCGGAGCTGTCTGGACCGGTGACCTGCAGGATGTTGAATGCGTAATGTACCACGAAAACAAGCCGTACACTACCCTTTTCGTATCAGGTAATCATGAAAATTACGACCTGCTTTCCGCTTATCCTGTGGAGGAATGGCACGGAGGGAAAATCCACCGCATCAATGATCATGTTATTCATCTGATGAATGGCCAGATCTATGAGATTGAAGGAAAAACATTTTTTGTGATGGGCGGCGCAACAAGTGTTGACAGGATGTTCCGCACAGAAGGCGTTAGCTGGTGGCCGCAGGAGGAACCTTCCGGCGCAGAGATGATGGAAGCCGCAAAAAACCTTGTTGCCCATGAAAATAAGGTTGATTACATTATCTCACACACCATTCCCGAAAAGCTCAGAAAGACTGTTTTTGATGTCTATGATGATTTTATAGATTACAGCAGCGAAGTGGAAAAATACCTTGATATCATTCTGGAAAATGTGGAATATACAAAATGGTTCGGAGCACACATTCATATTGACAGGGAGTTTCCTGAATATAAACTGAGGGTCCTGTATCAGGGGATTGTGAAAATCTGAAAACAGATAATAAAAAACACCGGCAAAGCCGGTGTTTTTAGTTTTATGCGAATATGGTTACCGGAGGGGTCTTTCTCGGAACTGAGCTGAAATATTCAACATCGGTATTACCTATCAGCAGCGCCAGAGGGCATTTCTTCCCTTCAAATCCGCCCCATTTAGCAGCAAATTCAGCATCCTTGAATGCATGGGTAGGTATGCGTGCAAAGCAGAATCCAAGCTGAAGTGAATTGATCATGAATCCCATGTTTGTTGCACAGATTGATGCGTCAACATCATCCTGTCCGAATACAAATATTACAACAGGAGCGTTGTAATAAACACCATCTTCTCCGTTTTCACGGAAAAGCCTGATATTATTTCCCATCATCTTTTTGAATTTTTCGTCAAGTGAAGCATCTCCCTCCACTCTGCGCTCAAATGCAGCTATTGTATCTTCCTGAAGCTCTGATATCTTGTCTTTTCTGACAACAACAAAAGCATTTTCCTGAAGGTTCATTGCTGTCGGGGCATATTTTCCTGCCTCAAGGATCAGTTTTATCTCATCCTCGGTAACGTCGATATCTGAAAATTCCCTTACGCTTCTTCTTGCAAGGATGGCATTTCTGATCTGATTTGATGTAGGCATCTGCGCAAAGCCAAGGTCTTCAACTTCTTCAATATCATATCCGTCTCCGTCAAGCATGATGCAGTCTCTCGGGCATACTGCAACGCAATGACCGCAGCCCATACATATTTCACTGTTCCATACAACCGCATCATCAACAATTGAAAGTGCTTTTCTGTGGCATTCCCCCACACAGGTTCCGCACTGCAGACACCTCTCGTTATCAATAGTTACCATTCATGTTCTCCTTTCAGTACTACATTTTAAACAGATCGCTGAAGGAAATCTGACTGCTTTCCGGAAGACTCCCCAGTATTCCCAGCGTGTTCATTTTGTCAACCATGGTTGAAGATACTTTTGCCCGTATCTTTATATCCTCACGGGAATTAAACCTTCCCTGCGCTGCAGCCGCCTCCAGGCCTTCTGCAGCTTTCTCGCCCATTCCGTCTATTGACGTGAACGATGGCATTATTTTACCATCAATTATCTTAAAACGGGTAGCATTTGACTGATAAAGATCAATTTTTGTAAATTCAAAGCCTCTTGCATACATTTCAAGGACAATTCTCATGTCTTTCAGTGTGCCGTCATCCTTAGGGGTGCTCTCTCCGCGGTTAATGCGGTTCTTTACAAGCTCCATCTCTTCAAGAAGTCTTTCTTTTCCCTGGCACATAAGCTCGTAGTTAAAAGCCGATGCCCTTATGCTGAAATATGCGGCATAATATGCCAGCGGATAGAAAATCTTATAATAGGCGATCCTGAATGCCATCATAACATATGCAACAGCATGTGCCTTAGGGAACATGTACTGGATTCTCTCGCATGACCACATGTACCAGTCAGGTACGTTATGTTCCCTCATGGCTGCGGACCATTTTTCCCATTTATCCGCAACTTTTCCTCCGGCAACTTTTCCCTTCCGGACATTTTCCATTATGTCAAATGCCATTGAAGGTTCAAGGTTCATCTGCATAAGATACGTCATTATGTCGTCACGCGTGCATATGCATGTGGAAAGTGTGGCTTTTCCTTCCTTAACCAGAGTCTGGGCGTTGTTCAGCCATACATCCGTTCCGTGCGAAAGACCTGCTATGCGCACAAGATCCGAATAATTCTTCGGCTTTGTATCTTTAAGCATCTGCATTACAAAGTCAGTTCCGAACTCAGGAACGCCGAGTGTTCCCAGCTCATATCCATCCACATCCTCCGGTTTTACACCCAGAACTTCTATGGTTTCAAAAAGCTTCATTACGTCCTGATTGTCCAGCTTGATGTCTTTTGCCGAAAATCCCGTAAGGTCTTCAAGCATTCTGATCATTGTAGGATCATCGTGTCCAAGCTCATCAAGCTTCAGAAGGTTGTGGTCTATTGAATGGTACTCAAAATGCGTTGTTATTATGTTTTTGCTTGCATCGTTTGCCGGATGCTGTATAGGCGTGAAGGAATATATTTCCTCGCCGTGAGGGAGTACAACAATTCCTCCGGGATGCTGGCCGGTGCTTCTCTTTACGTCCACACATCCGCGTATGATACGGTTAACTTCGCATTTACGGAAGTTTGTATTATGCTTTTCCATGTACTTGCGTACATAACCGTAAACTGTCTTATCCTGAAGGGCCGCAATGGTCCCGGCACGGAATGTATGTCCTCGTCCGAAAAGCGTTTCGGTGTAGCCATGTGCCCTGCTCTGGTATTCACCGGAGAAGTTAAGGTCTATATCAGGCTCTTTATCGCCTTTGAATCCCAGGAATGTTTCAAAAGGAATATCAAATCCGTCTTTTATTAACGGTTCACCACATACTGGGCAAAGCTTGTCAGGCATATCACAGCCAGCTCCTCCAGCAAAAGCCTCCACTTCTTCGGAATCAAAATCATAATAGTGACATTTTGGGCATCTGTAATGAGGTTTTAAAGGATTAACCTCAGTAATTCCAGACATGGTAGCTACAAATGAAGATCCTACGGATCCTCTGGAGCCAACAAGATATCCGTCACTTATACTTTTCTGAACCAGTTTACGTGCAATAATATACATAACTGAATAACCATTAGAAATGATTGAAGTCAGTTCTTTTTCCAGTCTGTCTATTACTATCTGTGGCAGATTTTCGCCATACATCTCCCTGGCTGTCTCATAACATATATTTCTTAAATCCTCATCAGAGTTTTCAATAACAGGAGGACATTTATCAGGACGGACAGGCTCAATTTTCTCGATCATATCAGCAATAAGATTAGTATTATCAATTACTATTTCTTTTGCCGCTTCCTCTCCAAGATAATCAAATTCCTTAAGCATCTCCTCAGTGGTCCTCAAATAAAATGGACCTGGATCATCTGCATCACTGAATTTCTGGCTATCTAAAATAATATGCCTTAAAAGCTCATCTTCAGGATTAAGGAAATGAACATCGCCCGTAGCAACAACCGGCTTATTGAACTTATGTCCCAAATCATAGATATATTTATTGATTGCTTTGATTTCATCAGCGCTCTTTAACTGATGTCCCTTAATCTCTTTATGGGCTGACCTGTAGACCGGATCATTATTCTTCTCGTAATTTCTGACGAGGAACATATTATTAGCAACAGGCTGTACCTCCAGATAATCATAATACTGAACCAGCTCGGCAATTCTTTCTTCGCTTTCGCCACTAAGGATTGCATCATAAAGCTCGCCCATTACGCAGGCGCTTCCAAGGATCAATCCTTCTCTGTATTTACTTAAAACACTTTTCGGAATTCTAGGCCTTCTATTGAAATAATTAATATGGGCATAAGAAACAAGCCTGTAGAGATTAATTCTTCCAATTTCATTTTTAGCGAGAATAATACAGTGGTAATATTTTTTCTTTTTAACCGCTTCTATTCTTTCCTCTTCTTCCGGATCCGGAATAGGTGGGTTTTCTTCGATAATGGCGCTCTCTCTTCTTAACTCTATATCCTCGTCACAATAAATTCCCTGCACAATAGGGTCATCCATATCATCGACAATATATGCCTCGACGCCGTAGATAATTTTAAAATCTGTATCTTTATATTGAATTTTATGGAACGCGTCAGTAAAGCCCTGAACAACACCATGGTCAGTAATAGCTATGGCTTTATGCCCCCAGCGCATAGCTGTATCAATCAATTCACCTACTGGTGTCAGCGCATCCATATCCGAGTAAGTTGTATGAAGGTGAAGTTCAACCCTCTTCTCAGGAGCATCATCCATTCTTTTAGCAACGGCTACCTCAGACTCTTTAATGCCACTCACGCGGGTCATGAGTATCTCACCTTCAAAGTTATCATACTCAACATTACCGTATGCCTCGATTACCATGCCTTCCTTTAAAACGTCCACTAAGTTCTCTTCACCTTCTTTAAGGAACATCTTTAAGGAAATACTGTCTGAGTTATCAGTTACAGAAAGTTTTAGGATTTTAAAACCATTTTTTGTAACTGTTAATTCTTTTTCAAAAATCTCGCCACGGATAAAAACGTTTCTTGCATCAGTTACAATATCAGAAATCTTTGTAAGCTCCGCCTCAAATGACCGACCGTAGATCATTCCTTCTTCTGT
>JAZUFV010000074.1:0-7549 GCA_045640845.1 Lachnospiraceae bacterium | reverse complement strand
AAATTTGTAATCGACGAAATAACCTGGAATGATCTGTCAATGGACAGCATCTATGAGCTCTTCTGCAGATCGGAAAGCTCTGTCGGAAAGGATTATTCCCTTGAGGCTTTAAAAAGCCTGTATTTTGATGAGGTTTTTTTGCGGGTTCGTGATAAAAAGACAGAGTGCATTTCCGAGAATCCTGATCTGAAAAAGTCTTTTGTAAAGATTTTTTCGAATCTCGGGGTTACTAAAAAGTACAGATTCATCGATTATATATATAAACTGGATGAAGTGCCTGAAGAAGGCAATTTGTTCCATATCCTTTTCGGCATAATCCTTCTTGCCGCGATAGCAGCTCTTTTTATAAGTCCGGTAATAGGAATTATAGGGATTGTTGTGATGTTTGCCTTAAATATTGCAACATATTTTTCACGCAAAGGAAAAGTAGAGAAGTATTTTGTCTGTATAAAGTATCTTGCAGGCATGGTTATTGCAGCATCAAAAATTCTGAAGCTTGATCTTGCCGGAACTCCGTTTGAAGAAGACAGAAAAAAGCTTTCAGATCTTTCAGAAACCTTTAAAAGCATAAAAAGCGGCAGCTGGCTTATCACTAACAGTGTTTCGGGCTCACTTGTCGATGTGATAATGGACTATGTCCGTATGCTTTTCCATGTTGATCTTATCAAGTTTAATAATATGCTCAAAACAGCAAAGGAGCATAAGTCTGAGATTAATGAGCTGTATACAATTCTCGGAGAGACAGAACTTGCCATTTCAACAGCTGAATTCCGTGAATCCCTTGATTATTATTCAAAACCGGAGTTTTCCCCGGAAACACCCGCTTTTGACGGAATGATACATCTTCTGGTAAAAAAACCTGTTGCAAACAGCCTGCATATGAGTGATAAAAAAGCAGTTCTTCTTACAGGCTCCAATGCATCAGGTAAATCAACATTCCTTAAATCAGTGGCAATCAACCAGATACTTGCTCAGACGGTCTATACATGCACCGCAAAAGAATTTAAAACCTGTTTCAGTAAAGTAATATCATCAATGGCTCTTTCGGATAATATCTTCAAGGAAGAAAGCTATTTTGTTGTTGAGATAAAGTCCCTGAAGAGAATTTTTGATGAACTTGGAGAAGTGCCGGTCATGTGTCTTGTTGACGAGGTCCTGAGAGGCACAAATACGAAGGAAAGAATTGCTGCCGCAACCGTTATCCTTAAAAAGCTTTCTGCTGAAAATACGGTGCTTCTGGCCGCCACACATGATATTGAACTTACACAGCTGCTTTCGGAATATATGGACAATTATCATTTTTCCGAAACGGTTGAAGGCGATAAGGTTACATTTGATTATCAGATCAAAAAAGGACCGTCAACAACCAGGAATGCCATAAAGCTTCTTAAAGCATACGGATTTACTGATGATGTAACATCAGAAGCCGAAACGCTTGCTTCCGGTATTTAAACTATCATAAAATGAGCATAAAATAAGGCCCTCTTTGCACTTCGCAAAAGAGGGCCTTACCTTTTAATATTCTTTTAAAGCTTATTTCTTTTTGATTCCGAGTACCAGGTTAACGATGATACCAAGGATAAGAGCTACAGCAACTTCAGTAAGTGTAACTTCACCGATCTTAAGGATCATTCCGCCGATGCCGGCAATGAAAATGACAGATGCCGTGAAGAGGTTTCTGTTTTCTCCAAGGTCAACAGGCTGGAGCATCTTGAGACCGGATACAGCGATGAATCCGTAAAGCGTGATGCAGACACCACCCATTACACATGAAGGGATAGTAGCAAGAAGTGTTACAAAAGGTGCAAAGAATGAAGCAATTATTGCAATAATTGCTGTTGTAAGAATAGTTACAACAGAAGCATTTCCCGTGATGGCAACGCATCCGACTGACTCACCGTATGTTGTGTTAGGGCAGCCGCCGAAGAAAGCTCCGACCATTGATCCGATTCCGTCTCCGAGAAGGGTTCTGTGAAGTCCAGGCTCTTCAAGAAGCTCACGTCCGATAACGCTTGAAAGATTCTTGTGGTCAGCAATATGCTCAGCAAAAACAACGAATGCTACAGGTACGTAAGCAACAGCAACGGTTGCAATGTATGTTCCCGTTAAGCCTTCAAATCCCTTGAATGCCTGAAGGAATGTAAAATCAGGTACCCACTGCATTGCTGCAAATTTTGAGAAGTCAATGATCTGAAGTGCGGCATTTCCTGATGCATTTCCGATAAGTGTAAAGATAACAGCTACAACATAGCCTGCTGCAATACCGATAATGAACGGGATGAGCTTGAGCATCTTTTTGCCGAAAACAGAGCAGATGCATACTACAAACAGAGTAACAAGTGCGCAGATAAAGCATATCCATGAATGAGAATCCATAACAAATGCGCCTGCTTCAGCATCGAATGCACCGCCGAGTGAATCAGAAACAGCGTTTCCGGCAAGTGAAAGACCGATGATGGCAACTGTAGGTCCGATAACTACCGGAGGCATGAGGAAGTTGATCCAGCGAACGCCGAACAGCTTAACTACGATAGCAATGATTACGTATACAAGGCCTGCAAAAATTGCTCCGAGAATAAGGCCGAGGAAGCCCATCTGAGCACTGGCTGCACCTGCAAATGCTGCAAACATTGAGCCAATGAAAGCAAATGAAGATCCCAGGAAAACAGGGCTCTTGAATTTTGTGAAAAGCAGGTAAACAATTGTACCTACGCCTGCGCCGAAAAGAGCAGCGCTCTGGCTCATACCGTTACCGATGATGGCAGGAACGGCGATTGTTGCTGCAAGGATTGCAAGCAGCTGCTGAATTGCGAAGACAAGAGTTTTGCCAAAACCGGGCTTATCTTCAACATCGTAAGCAAGTTTCATAAGATATCCTCCCATAATATTCAGCACTCTCTGATGCTGATTAATAATTTATTAATAGACGTTTTACCGTTTATTAGCTGTTTCCGTAGAGTTCAACACAGGTCTCGTCATCAAAAGGCGGTATTTTTACATAGACATATTCGTTTTTTGATGTCGGGATATTTTTGCCTATATAATCGCCTCTGATAGGGAGTTCCCTGTGGCCTCGGTCTATAAGCACCGCCAACTGTATCATGCCGGCTCTGCCGATGTTTTTAAGAGCATCCAGCGCAGCACGGGCTGTTCTTCCCGTATAAAGAACATCATCGACCAGAACAACGGTTTTGCCCTCAATATCAAAATCTATATCGGTATAGTTGATCACAGGATCCTGAGAAGCTTTGCTGAGGTCATCTCTGTAAAATGTAATGTCGAGAGTTCCGGTAGGAACTTCCTCGCCTTCAAAGCAGCGGATGTTATCGGCAATTATCTGGGCAAGGGAAACACCTCTGCGTCTGATTCCTATGATACAGAGATTATCAGAGCCGTTGTTTTTTTCAAGAATCTCGTGTGAGATTCTTTTCAGGGCTCTTGATATAGCCATTTCATCCATTAAGACTGCTTTAAGTTCATTCATCGGCAAAATAAAAACTGCGCTCCCCGAGGTGCGCAGAAGAAAATCGTCACTATAAACTAAAGTTCCTTGCTGGCATCTCTGTACCGGATTAAAGGTTTTACAAAGTTATATTACCACTACAGGTTGAAAAAGTAAACATAATAAAACACTATATGTTGATGTTATGAATTATTTAAGCATTGCAGTAAAAATAATTTGCACATTTATGCAGAATTATCTTATAATATGCATACATTTTTGCATAAACCATCGGAGAAATCGTATTATGAGTAAATCAGCAAGACATGAAAAGATCATCGAACTAGTTGCCAATAATGAGATTGAAACCCAGAGTGATCTGGCAGAGCTTTTAAACAAAGCCGGTTTTGCCACCACCCAGGCAACCGTATCCAGAGATATAAAGGAACTTCATCTTGAAAAAAGGTCTTCCGGGACCAGCAGCGTTTATTATTATCCGGAAAACAAGGTGATGAACCAGAATAAATATCTGCGTGTTTTCAGTGATGGTTTTGTCCGTATGGATGCTGCGGGAAATCTTGTCGTAATTCGTACTGTATCAGGAATGGCAATGGCTGTTGCGGCTGCGCTTGATTCGCTTGGAATCAGTGAGATCATCGGAACAATTGCCGGTGATGATACGATCATGTGCGCCACCAAGACATCTGAAGATGCTGAAAACATGGTCAAAAAGATCAAAAAAATGTTAAAGAACGCATAAACTGCGCAGTTATTGACATGTTAAAAAATGTTCATCTGAAAAATCTGGCTTTGATCAGGGAAGCTGATATTGATTATGAGTCCGGTCTGAATATCATGACGGGCGAAACGGGTTCAGGAAAGTCAATAATCATCAGCTCAATAAATATGGCACTTGGAGACAAGGCATCGAAATCATTTATAAGAAACGGAAGTGATTTCGGCCTTGTCGAATTGTTGTTTACTTCAGATGATCCGGCCATAGCAAAATTGCTTGGCGAGATGGATATATCTTCATCAGGCAGGGAAATCATCATAACAAGAAAAATCACACCTGATTCAACAGTATCAAAAATCAACGGCGAGACGACAACCCTTGCAAATTTAAGAACATTAACATCAAAACTGATCGATATACACGGCCAGCATGAGCATCAGTCTCTGTTGAATCAGTCCAGCCAGCTGGATATTCTTGATGATTTCGGAAAACAGGCAGTATCCGATGCCAAAGAATCACTGCGAAAATCCTATAACGATTTTAAATCTTTAAAAAACAGATATAAAGATTTTAACCTGGATGAGACTGCACTCGAAAAGGAGATGTCGCTTGCCGAATATGAACTTAAAGAAATCAGCGATGCTTCACTTTTAAAGGATGAAGACATAAAACTTGAGGCTGAATATAAAAAACTTTCAGCATGGGAAAAACTGTCTGAGTCTATGGCTGCATCAGGCGCTGCTTTAAGCGGCGAAAACAGCGGAGCAGGGCAGCTTATAGGCAAAGCTCTTGCAGAGCTTAATTTTGCCCTTACAAGCGCTCCTGATGATGAAGAACTAAAACTCCTTAAGAATACGGTTACAGACCTTGATTCTGTGGTCAGGGATGTATACAGGGATATTGAAAAATATTCCGAAAGACATGCTTTTGACGGTGAAAGGTTTGCAAAGATACGCGGCAGGCTTGATACTATCAACAGGTTAAAATCCAGGTACGGGCAGACTGTAGATGATATACTGAAATATGCAGATGATCTCGAAAAAAAACTCGAGGGCTTCAGGAATTATAATGAAACCAGAAACGATATTATTTCAAAAATGAATATCTGCAGGTCTGAACTGAACAAAAAGGCTGCAGCCCTTTCCGAAGCAAGAAAAGAAACCGCTGCAAAGCTTACGCCTATGATAGTTAAAAATCTGAAAGACCTTAATTTCCTTACTGCAGAGTTTTCAATTGATTTTACACGTACCGATAAGATATCCGATAACGGGTGGGACCGGATTGATTTTCTTATTTCAACTAACCCCGGTGAAAAACTGATGCCTCTTTCAAAAGTCGCATCAGGCGGCGAACTTTCACGTATAATGCTGGCAATAAAATCATCAATTGCCGAAAATGATAATATGCCGACTTTGATCTTTGATGAGATTGATACGGGAATAAGCGGTAAAACTGCACAGATGGTCGGAGAAAAGCTGAATGAATTAAGCAAAAGTCATCAGATCATCTGCATAACCCATCTGCCGCAGATTGCAGCAATGGCCGATACACACTTCGGTATCCATAAGGAAGTAGATGACGGAAATACGATTTCAGGCATTGCAAAACTCTCAGATGAGGTTTCTGCCATGGAAATTGCAAAACTTATCAGCGGCGCCAGTGTAACAAAAACTTCTCTTGAAAGTGCAATTGAACTTAAATCAAATGCCCACAAAATGAAAGGCCTGAAATGAATATTCTTAAATCAGTTGAAGAAGCAATAGGAAAAACACCGCTTATAGAACTTGGAAACATTAAAAAATCTGAGCATCTGAACACAACAATTTACGCGAAATTTGAGGCACTTAACCCTGCAGGTTCCATAAAGGACAGGGCTGCACTCAGTATGATCAATGATGCAGAATGTAAAGGTCTGTTAAAGCCCGGAGGAACTATAATAGAACCTACCTCAGGCAATACCGGAATCGGACTTGCAATGATCGCCGCAGTACGCGGTTACAGAACGATCATAGTTATGCCTGATACAATGAGTATGGAGCGAAGAAAGCTCATGAGCGCATACGGAGCTGAGGTTATTCTTACCGACGGAAAGCTCGGTATGAAAGGATCAATTGAGAAAGCACAGGCAATCCAAAAAGAAATTCCGGGAAGTTTTATTGCAGGACAGTTTGATAATGATGCAAATCCAAAAGCACATTACGATACAACAGGTCCTGAAATATGGGATGATACAGACGGGAAGATTGATGTGCTTGTTGCCACTGCCGGCACAGGAGGAACCTTAAGCGGAACTGCTGCCTTTCTTAAGGAAAAAAATCCCAAAATCAAGATAATCGCTGTAGAACCTGCAGCGTCTCCGCTGCTTTCGGAAGGCAGGGCAGGTTCTCACCGAATAGAAGGAATCGGAGCAAATTTCATACCTGAAGTCATGCATACAGATCTCTTTGATGAAATATTGACCGTCTCAGATGATGATGCATTTGTATACGGAAGGATGCTGGCAAAGAAAGAAGGAATACTCGCAGGAATATCCTCCGGTGCTGCACTTAAAGCAGGAATTGATATTTCAAAAAGACCGGAATCAACAGGAAAGAATATTGTGATAATATTACCTGATTCAGGAAGCAGATATATATCAACAGAGCTTTTTTAAAAAGCTCTGTTTTTATATATGCGATAATTTATCAAAACATGCGGATAACGCCGATCACCTCGCCAAGAATGGTGAGACTGTCTGTGATTATAGGATCAAAATCAGGATTATCAGGCTGAAGACGGAAATGACCGTTTTCTTTATAGAAATATTTGACTGTTGCGCCGTCTTCAATCATAGCCACAACCAGGTCACCGTTTGATGCTGAATTAGTCTGTTTAACTATAAGCTGATCACCGTCAAAAATACCGGAATTGATCATGCTTTCTCCTTTTACCTTAAGCATAAATACAGGCTCATTAGGAAGCATATCAGCCGGAATAGGGAAGTAGTCGGTAATGTTTTCTTCAGCAAGAAGAGGCTCACCTGCCGCAACACGGCCTACCATAGGAATATTGCTTATTTCGCGGCGCGCCACGCCGAATTCATCATCAGTAATCTCTATAGCACGCGGCTTGCTCGGATCTCTCCTGATATAACCTTTTTCTTCAAGCGAAGAAAGATGGGCATGTACAGATGCGGTAGATTTAAGACCGACAGCCTGACATATCTCACGAACTGCCGGAGGATAACCACGCTGTAATGTTATTTCCTTAATATATTCAAGTATTTCCTGCTGCTTTGCAGATATTTTTCCTTCTGACATTTTGATTCCTCCTGATTAGAATTCATGTGTATACTATCATAATTATGACAAAAAAGCAAACATATGTTCATC
>JAZUFV010000073.1:0-19357 GCA_045640845.1 Lachnospiraceae bacterium | reverse complement strand
TTGGCTCACAGAACGACATGGCTACGATCCGACTTTGTTTATATAAGTACCGCTGACGGAGCAGTGCTTCTTGAAGGAACCGGAAGTCCTGTATCCCTTACTGCCGGCGGATCACATAATGCTGTACAAAACTATGAAGACAGCATTGTGGCCGGAAGCAATCTTTCATTATACGATGTGGAAGGCGCACCTGATGAACAGCAGGTTGTTTACACCCTTGCCCGTTATCCTGTTTGGGTGAACGGTGAGCAGTTTACCATAGACAAAGATACAATAGACTGCGGAAGCGGAACTGCTGTGCTTGATACAGGCAAAACTCCGTTTACACTAACACTTAATAACGCTGAAATCACAGATGCACTTATTGCGGACGGAGGATTCGGCGGGGCAATCTACAGCAACTGTCCTCTTGCCATCGATGTTAAGGGCACAAACAGCATAACAGTTGATGAAGACACATTTGCTGACGGCATTTCTTCCAAAAAAGATCTTGTGCTTAAGGGGACAGGGTCACTTAACATAACTAACGAAGGCGCTGATTATGCCGGAATCTGGTCTGAGGGCAGCCTTACATCTGAAATGAGCGGAGACCTTACCGTTGAAACTTCAGGCTACGGCATCGGTGCAGATGAAAACATAACGCTTTCAGGAAGCGGAGAAGTAAACGTAACAAGCGGAAACAATGCATTATATACAAAAGGGGATGTAATAATTTCAGGAAACGGCCCTGTGACCGTGATCTCTGAAAACAAAGAGGCTGTTCTTCTTGGCGATGAAGAAGGAAAGGTTCTTCTTGAAGGCGAAGGAAGCCCTATAACCCTGCAGACAAAAGCAGCGGACAAAAAAGCTGTATTAAATTCAGTCACAGGTGAAAGCCCGGTTGAAGGTTCAAATCTTTCTGAATATACAGCCGTTGGAGCACCTGACGAGGCGAGAGTTGTTTATACATGGGGAAAAGTTGATTACGAGATCATTCAGGGTGCTGACAGCAAATGGACAAAGGGCTCTGAAGAAAGTCTTCCGTTCACATCAAATGCCCCGTTTGCAAAGTTTGACCATGTAAACGTAGACGGAAAACTTGTTTCACCGGATAACTACTTTGCAGAGGAAGGTTCCACTAAGGTTACTCTGTATCCTGATTTCCTCGAGACATTAAGCGTAGGTGAACATACTCTGGATATAGTTTCCATGGACGGAAAGGCCTGCACAAAGTTCAGCATTATCCAGGCAGAAAGTCCGACAAATCCTGTGGAGCCGATAAATCCTGAAGAGCCGACAAATCCTGAGGATCCTACAAATCCTGAAGAACCGACAAATCCTGAGGATCCTACAAATCCTGATGGCCCTGAAACGGGTGATGCAGGAGGATTGTTTACCTGGCTTGCCGTCCTTCTTGCATGCGGCGCTGTTTCAGGTCTGCTCATTCTTCGCAGAAGAAAACAGCATTGATGCAGGCAGCAGAGGAATATGCTAAAATGACGGGGGCAGTTACAACGCCCCCATCTTTTTTACGAAAAAACTTTAAGGAAAGAATCTATGAATATCCAATGGTATGCCGGTCATATGACCAAAGCAAAAAGGCAGATGCAGGAAGACATAAAGCTCATTGACCTTGTCATTGAGCTTCTTGATGCACGCATTCCGCTTTCAAGCAGGAACCCGGATATTGATGAACTGGCAAAGGGAAAAGCTCGTCTTGTTCTCCTGAATAAATCAGACCTGGCCGATGATGCTGCAACGGACAGATGGTTTGAGTATTTTGCGGGTAAGGGAATATGTGTCTGCAAGGTAAACTGCAAAAATAATGCTGATATGAAGCAGATAAATGCTGTTGTGCAGAAAGCCTGTGCAGCAAAGCTTGAACGCGATAAAAAAAGAGGAATAAAAAACCGCCCTGTAAGGGCAATGGTTGTGGGAATCCCGAATGTCGGGAAGTCCACATTCATCAATACTTATGCAAAAAAAGCCGCTGCAAAAACAGGAAATAAACCGGGCGTTACAAAAGGCAAGCAGTGGATAAAACTGGGCGGCAGCATAGAACTTCTCGATACACCTGGAATTCTCTGGCCAAAATTCGAAGACCAGAGTGTAGGCTTAAAGCTGGCTCTTATAGGTTCAATCCGCGATGAGATCATGAACACCGAAGAGCTTGCCACAGAGCTTATACAGCTTTTGAACAGCATCTCTCCGGAAACCATAGATAATTATTATAAGCTTGAGAATGTGGATGTTTCGGCACTTGAGAGCGAGATAGAAGCGCTCGGAAACAAAGCTGACAGTGCTGTTCTTACTCTGGCCAGGATTGCCAGGGTTAAAGGTGCCGTAAAAGCCGGCGGAGAACTTGACATGGAAAAGGCATCCAACCTTCTGCTTGAAAACTTCAGAAACGGAAGGCTGGGAAGATTCACGCTTGAACTTCCGGAATGTATTGACAAATGCTTATAAAAATGTAAAAATAACAAAGGTAGATCTTTAAGCTGATACAGAGAGATCGGCAAGGTCATGTGAAAAGGGAACGATGTTCCCCGGTTTTTGTGGTCTTGCCATAGGGCAAGGCTTTTTTCTTAGGTCAGGAAAATACATGAATAACAGTGTTGAAATCATAAAAATGAATAATATATCCGATTTTCAGCCGGTAATGGATTTAGTGCCGGAAGATGCTGATCTCGGCGGCTGTATTATTCTCCCCGGTTTCTGTGATGTGCATGTGCACTTGCGTGAGCCGGGTTTTTCTTATAAAGAAACGATAAAGACCGGAAGTATGGCGGCGGCAGCCGGCGGATATACAGAAGTGTGTGCAATGCCGAACCTGAACCCTGTTCCGGACTCTCCTGAAACACTCAGGGCAGAACAGGAAATAATAAACAGGGACGCTGTCATAAATGTATATCCTTATGCGGCCATCACAAAAGAACAGAAAGGTAATGAAATTGCCGATCTTGATAATCTTAAAGATGCGTTCGCCTTTTCTGATGACGGACATGGAGTGCAGAGCCGCGAAATGATGAAAGAGGCAATGCTCCGGGCAAGGAAACTTGGAAAGATCATAGCTGCGCATTGTGAGGATAATTCCCTTCTGAACGGCGGGTATATTCATGATGGCTCATATGCCGCAGCGCACGGACATAAAGGAATATGCTCGGAATCCGAATGGGGACCAATAGCAAGAGATATAGAACTTGTAAAAGAGACCGGCTGTGCCTATCATGTCTGCCACGTTTCCTGCAAAGAAAGCGTTGAGCTGATACGAAAGGCAAAAAAAGAAGGCGTAGACATAACCTGTGAGACAGCCCCTCATTATCTGGTGCTGAATGATGAATGTCTTAAGGAAGAAGGCAGATTCAAAATGAATCCTCCTGTAAGAAGCGAGACGGACCGTCTTGCCCTGATTGAAGGAATCATTGACGGGACTATTGATATGATCGCCACTGACCATGCTCCGCACAGCAGTGCGGAAAAGTCAAAAGGCCTTCAGGGTTCCGCATTCGGTATTGTGGGAATTGAAACAGCATTTCCGCTTCTTTATACAAAGCTTGTGAAAAATGGAGTGATAAGCCTTGAAAAACTGGTTGAACTTCTTACAATAAATCCCAGAAAGAGGTTTAACCTGCCTCAGACAAATGATTTCAGTGTTTGGAATCTTAACGAAGAATTCACCGTCGATCCGGGTAAATTCTTTTCTATGGGAAAAGCGACGCCTTTTGAAGGATGGAAGCTGAACGGAGTTAACAAACTCACCGTGTGCGGTGGGAAAATCGTATACAGGAATTACTGACAGAAAATTTTGGAGGGAAATTATGGCCAAAAGAACAGATATAAAGAAAGTACTTATAATCGGGTCCGGACCTATAGTCATAGGTCAGGCTGCTGAATTTGACTATGCCGGAACCCAGGCATGTCTGGCACTGAGGGAAGAGGGCTATGAGGTGGTTCTCTGCAATTCAAACCCTGCAACAATAATGACAGATACTGTTGTTGCCGATAAAGTTTACATGGAGCCGCTGACACTTGAATACGTTTCAAGGATCATCCGCTACGAAAGACCGGATGCAATTGTTCCGGGAATCGGAGGACAGACCGGACTCAATCTGGCTATGCAGCTTGAAAAGAACGGCATACTGAAAGAGTGCGGAGTAGAACTTCTGGGCACTTCTTCAGAAAGCATTGAAAGAGCTGAAGACAGGGAACTTTTCAAGGAGATGTGCATCTCCATCGGTGAGCCGGTCATTCCTTCAGAAATCACATATAACCTTGAAGAGGCAAAGCAGGCTGCTCTTGATATAGGTTATCCTGTGGTTCTGCGTCCGGCATTTACACTCGGTGGAACCGGCGGCGGTTTTGCATATAACGAAGAAGAACTTATAGAAATAGGAACCAATGCCTTTAAGCTTTCACCTGTTCATCAGGTACTCATCGAAAAGAGCGTCAAAGGCTATAAAGAGATTGAATTCGAAGTAATGCGCGATTCAAACGATCACGCGATCACGATATGCGGAATGGAAAACGTGGATCCTGTTGGTGTTCATACAGGAGACTCCGTGGTTGTGGCACCTATCCTTTCACTCAGCGATGCTGATCTTAAGATGCTGAATGACAGTGCGATCAAGATCATCCGTGAACTTAAGATAGAAGGCGGCTGCAACGTACAGTTTGCGCTGAATCCCGAATCCAGCGAGTATTTCCTGATAGAAGTAAATCCGAGAGTTTCAAGGTCATCGGCACTTGCTTCAAAAGCCAGCGGTTATCCGATTGCCCGGGTTACAGCAAAGATTGCCCTCGGAATGGCTCTGGAAGAGATTCCGGTCGCAGGCGGAACGGCTGCCATTGAACCGCAGCTTGATTACATTGTTGCTAAATTCCCAAGGTTCCCGTTTGATAAGTTTGCAACGGCCATCAACAAACTCGGTACCCAGATGAAGGCAACGGGTGAAGTAATGGGAATAGGATCAACACTTGAAGAGTGCTTCCTGAAAGCAGTACGTTCACTTGAAACGGGAGTCAATCACCTGTACCTTTCAAAGTTTGACACAATGTCCAATGAAGAAATTGAAGAATATCTGAAAGATCCTAAGGATGATACATTCTTTGCCATAGCCGAGCTTCTCAGCAGGGATGTGAGCGTAAGCCGCGTTCATGAGATCACCATGGTAACCGAGCTTTTCCTTGAATCCATACTGAAGATCGTTGATATGGAAAAGAAGCTTGCAGCAGCACCGGGAAGCACAGAAGTCCTGAGGGAAGCAAAGCAGATGGGATTTTCTGACAAATACGCTGCGAAGCTCTGGAAACAGACTGAAATGGATATATACAATTTCAGGAAAAAGAACGGAATCATTCCTGTTTTCCGTATGGTAGATACTCTCCATACCGGAGCTTACATTGCATATCTTTACTCATCATACACCGGAAAGATGGATTCGCGTCTTACAGATAAGAAAAAAATTGTGGTTCTGGGAGCAGGCCCTATACGTATCGGACAGGGCGTTGAATTTGACTATTCAACCGTACATGCTGTTCAGACGATAAAGAGAGCAGGTTATGAATCAATAATCATAAATAACAATCCGGAGACAGTTTCAACTGACTACACCACGGCAGACAAGCTGTATTTTGAGCCTCTCACACCGGAAGATGTTATGGCCATAATCGATTATGAAAAGCCTGAAGGTGTCATTGCCTCACTGGGCGGGCAGACAGCCATCAACCTGGCAGAACCGCTGATGGAAAGAGGAGTAAAGATCATCGGAACCGACTGCGATGCCATTGAAAGGGCTGAAAACAGGGATAGTTTTGAAAAGATACTGAAAGAACTCAACATACCTCAGCCAAAAGGACAGGCCGTAACAAAGATCGAAGACGGAGTAAAAGCAGCAGAGGAAATCGGTTATCCGGTTCTGGTACGTCCTTCATTTGTGCTCGGCGGAAGAGCCATGCAGATTGTTGCCAACGAGGAGCAGCTGCGCCGTTACCTTAAAAACGCAGTCGAAATTGATGCTGATAAGCCAGTGCTTGTTGATAAGTACATAAGAGGCAAAGAGGTTGAAGTGGATGCCATCTGCGACGGAGTGAATGTATTTGTTCCGGGAATAATGGAGCTTGTAGAGCGCACCGGCGTTCATTCGGGTGACTCGATAAGCGTTTATCCTTCTTTCTCCATATCAGACAAAGTCAAGGGAACAATCCTTCAGTACGCAAAGAAACTTGGTATCGGAATAGGAATAAAAGGTCTTTACAATATCCAGTTTATTGTTGATGAAAAAGAGGATGTATATATCATCGAGGTAAACCCAAGGTCATCAAGAACAGTACCTTTCCTTTCAAAATCAACCGGATATTCACTGGCCGATATCGCAACGGAGGTTATCCTTGGGAAATCACTTAAGGAACTCGGTATATTTGACCTCTATCCGGAAGAAAAGAAACGTTACTATGTAAAAGTACCGGTATTCTCATTCAATAAGATCAAAGGACTTGACTCTTACCTTTCACCGGAAATGAAATCAACCGGTGAGGCAATCGGATATGATGATAAGCTGAACAGGGCTCTTTGCAAGGCTCTTCAGGCAGCGGGAATGAAGCTTACAAATTACGGAACGATATTTGCAACCATAGCAGACCGCGATAAGGATGAGGCACTTCCTCTTATCAGACGTTTCTATGATCTTGGATTCAATATCGTTGCCACGGACGGAACCGCTGAATTCCTTAAGGAACAGGGTATAAGGACGCGCGTCCTTAAAAAGATAAGCGAAGGCAGTGAAGAAATCTTTGATATGATCCGCTCGGGTAAAATTGCCTACATAATCAATACCCGTGATGAAGGTTCTGCAAGTCATATTAATGACGGTTCAAAGATCCGTTCATGCGCAGTTGAAAACAATGCAACCATATTCACATCTCTTGACACCGTGAGGGCTCTTCTGGATGTACTGGATGAGATAACCTACAAGGTTTCAACGATCGATGCCTGAGGTGAACATGAAACAGGGAATATTTGAAATAAAAAGCAATACCGGGATAGCGCCGAATGTATTTGAAATGGTGCTGGAGGGAAATGTTCAGGCAGCAGAAGCTCCGGGACAGTTTGTAAATATTAAGATCGACGGGTTTTACCTGAGAAGGCCTATATCGGTCTGTGATTATGACGGCAAAGCCCTGACCATCATATATAAAGCAGTTGGAAAAGGTACTGAAAAATTAAGTACGCTGCAGGAAGGTGCAAAGCTGGATGTTCTCACTCAGCTTGGAAACGGGTATGATCTGAGCCTGGCCGGGGACAGACCTGTTCTGCTTGGAGGCGGGGCAGGTGTTCCGCCGCTTTACTGGGCTGCAAAGGAACTTAAGAAAAAGGGCGCAGATGTTACGGCAATACTTGGATTTAACACATCAGCCGAGGTCTTCTATAAAGAAAAGTTTGAAGCCCTGGGATGTAGAACCTTTATTACCTCAGTTGACGGAAGTTCAGGCATAAAGGGATTCGTAACAGATGCTCTTCCGGAAGAATATTCATACTTTTACACATGCGGGCCTGAGCCTATGCTGAAGGCTGTGTACAGGTCTTCAAAAACTGACGGTGAGTTCAGCTTTGAGGAAAGAATGGGCTGCGGCTTTGGAGCATGCATGGGCTGCAGCTGCAAAACAATAACAGGCTATAAGCGCATCTGCAAGGACGGACCTGTTATGAAGAAAGGGGAGATATTATGGGAAGATTAAGCGTTGACCTTTGCGGCATAGAACTTGATAATCCTGTTATCCCTGCTTCAGGAACATTCGGATACGGGTACGAATTTGCAGAGCTCTATGATATTAACTGCCTCGGAACATTTTCATTTAAAGGAACAACAAGGGAAGAACGCTTCGGAAACCCAACGCCTCGTATTGCTGAATGTACGGGCGGCATGATCAACTCTGTGGGGCTTCAGAATCCCGGAGCTGAAAAAGTTATCGCTGAAGAACTTCCGAAGCTTAAAAAGTGCTTTTCAAAGCCTGTAATGGCCAATGTGAGCGGCTTCTGCCTTGAGGATTATGCATATACATGCAGCCTGCTGGATAAGGAAGAGCAGGTCGGCTGGCTTGAGGTAAACATAAGCTGCCCGAATGTTCACGGGGGAGGAATGGCTTTCGGAACAAATGCACTGGCAGCTGCCGGAGTGGTGAAGGAAGTAAAAAAAGCAACCCAAAAGCCTGTGATCGTAAAACTTTCACCGAATGTGACGGACATTACAGAGATAGCTCTGGCATGCGAGGAGGCAGGTGCTGACGGAATCAGCCTGATTAACACTTTGCTTGCCATGAGGATAGATCTTAAAACAAAGAAACCGGTGCTTGCAAATACCATGGGCGGCTTTTCGGGACCGGCAATCTTCCCTGTAGCGCTCAGAATGGTATATCAGGTATCAAAAGCCGTGAAGGTGCCTGTTATAGGAATGGGCGGAGTATCCACAGCGGAAGATGTAATTGAAATGATGCTTGCGGGAGCAAGTGCCGTTGAAGTCGGAGCCGCAAATCTTACCGATCCGTATGTATGCAGGAATATCATTGATAAACTTCCTGAAACAATGGACAGATACGGCATCAGCAATCTGAAAGACATAATAGGAGGAGCTTTATAAATGGGAAAGGACGTTATAGTTGCATGTGATTTTTCGGGAGCACAGCAGGTGTTTGATTTCCTGGACCTGTTTAAAGAGGAAAAGCCTTTCGTAAAAATAGGAATGGAGCTTTTTTATGCCGAAGGTCCGGCCATCGTAAAAGAGATAAAGAAAAGAGGACATAAGATATTTCTTGACCTGAAGCTGCATGACATACCAAATACAGTAAAGAAATCCATGGCAGTTCTTTCGGGCCTGGATGTTGATATAGTAAATCTTCATGCTTCCGGGACAAAAAAGATGATGGAGGCAGCTCTTGAAGGGCTCACGCGTCCTGACGGAACCAGGCCTCTTCTTATCGCAGTGACACAGCTTACTTCAACTGACCAGGAGGCAATGGAAAAGGATCTGCTGATAAAGGAGCCTATAGATGAAGTGGTGATGCATTATGCAAAGAATGCTGCCGACGCCGGCCTTGACGGAGTGGTATGTTCACCGCTTGAAGCCGGAAAGGTTCATGAAATCTGCGGTAAGAGCTTCCTCACTGTCACTCCGGGAATACGCTTCGCGGACGGAGAAGTGGGGGATCAGAAAAGAGTTACCACACCGGTAATGGCAAAAGAGATCGGATCTGATTATATAGTTGTCGGCAGGCCGATAACACAGGCCGGGGACCCGGTTGCTGCATACAGAAGATGCGTTAAAGAATTTTTAGGAGAATAACATGGAAATCAAAACACAGATCGCAAAAGACCTGCTGAAGATCAAGGCAGTATTTTTCAGGCCTGAAGAGCCTTTTACCTGGGCAAGCGGAATAAAAAGCCCGGTATATTGTGATAACAGGCTTATCCTGACTTCGCCTGAAGCAAGAAACGATGTTGAACAGGCAATAGCTGACACAGTTAAATGTGAGTATCCCGAAGCAGAAGTGCTTATGGGAACCTCGACAGCCGGTATAGCTCACGCAGCAATAGCCGGACATATTCTGGGCATGCCTATGGGATATGTACGTTCATCCGCAAAAGACCACGGCCGTCAGAACCAGATAGAAGGAAGACTTGAACCGGGACAGAAGGTGGTAGTAATAGAAGACCTCATCTCAACCGGAGGAAGCGTTATTGAGGTTGTAAATGTACTCAGGGAAGCAGGAGCCGAAGTACTTGGAGTGGTTTCCATTTTCACATACGGCATGAAGAAAGGCCTTGAAAGGCTTGCTGAGGCAGGCGTTAAAAACATATCACTGACAGACTTTGACTGCATCGCCGAAATAGCAGCGCAGGATGGCTATATAAAGCCTGAAGATGTTGCAAGACTTATCGCATTCAGAAATAACCCTTCGGATGAAAGCTGGATAGGAGGAAAATAATGAGGAGCGTTATTGATATCCTGGACCTTTCTGTTCAGGAAATTGACGGACTTATAAGCACGGCACTTGATATTATCGAAAATCCCGCTCTTTACAGCGAAAAATGCAGGGGTAAAAAGCTGGCCGCACTTTTCTTTGAGCCTTCAACAAGGACAAGGCTGAGTTTTGAGGCAGCCATGTATGAGCTTGGCGGAAATGTTCTTTCTGTATCAAGTGCGCAGAGCTCTTCTGCCGCTAAAGGAGAAAGCGTTGCCGATACGGTTAAGGTTGTCAGCTGCTACGCGGATATAATCGCAATGCGACATCCGAAGGAAGGTGCTGCATTTGTTGCGGCAAACAACGCAACTATTCCTGTCATAAATGCCGGAGACGGAGGACATTGTCATCCTACCCAGACACTCGCCGACCTTCTCACAATCTACAGGGGAAGAGGAAGCTTTAATAATTTCACAATAGGTTTCTGCGGCGACCTGAAATTCGGGCGCACCGTTCATTCACTTATCAACGCACTTTCAAGATATACCGGGATCAGAATGATCCTTATATCACCTGAAGAACTTAAGGTCCCGAGTTATGTAAAGAAGGATGTCATCAAAAAAAATAATATTCCGTATGAACAGACCACAGACCTGGAAGCGGTAATGCCTGAGCTGGATGTGCTGTATATGACAAGAGTACAGCAGGAACGTTTCTTCAACGAAGAGGATTACCTGCGTCTGCGTGACAGCTATATTCTCACTCCGGAGAAGATGAAAGCGGCAAAGCCGGACATGATGGTCCTGCATCCGCTTCCGAGAGTTAATGAAATAAGTGTTGCAATAGATGATGACCCGAGAGCATGCTATTTCAAGCAGGTTCTTAACGGAAAATATATGAGAATGGCTCTCATCCTTAAATTACTTGAGGAGGCAGGAAAATGAATGTAGATTCTATCAGCAACGGATATGTTATAGACCATATCACCCAGGGCTGCGGAATGAAGCTTTATAATTTTTTGAAACTTGACGCCATAAATGCACCTGTAGCCCTTCTGCAGAACGTTTCAAGCAGGAAAAAGGGCCATAAGGATATCATAAAGATTGATGCTGATGTTGAACTTAATCTTGATATCATCGGGTTTGTTGACCCTGGTGCTACCGTCAATATAATACGTGACGGAAAGCTTATTGATAAAAAGACCATCGATATGCCGGAAATGCTTGAAAATGTAATTTCCTGCAAAAACCCGAGATGCATTTCCACCTGTGAGCAGGAACTTCCGCAGAGATTCAGGCTGACTGACAGGGAAAACAAGGTTTACCGGTGTGTTTATTGCGAAACTCAAGCAAAATAATTCAGACTATGCTAAAATAATCTAAATGTTTTAGCAAAGGCAGGATTAATATATGGCAGATAAGAAACCAGGATTTTTTTCTAAATTCTTCGGTACCTTATTCAAGGATATAGACGATGACTTCTATGATGAGCTGGAAGAACAGCTCATCATCGGAGACATGGGAGTCTGTGCAACAGAAGAACTTCTTGATAATCTCAGAGACGAAGTAATCACAAACAAACAGATAAAGAATACGAATGACGCAAAGAATTTTCTTATTGCGGATATTAAGCGCATCATGGCACAGCCGGAAGATGCCTTTGATTTTGAACGCAGAAAAAGCGTACTCATGGTCATAGGCGTTAACGGCGTTGGCAAAACGACATGCGTCGGAAAGCTGACCAAAAGGTATATGTCGGAAGGCAAAAAAGTTATCATGGCCGGTGCCGATACATTCCGCGCGGCAGCCATGGAGCAGCTTAAAGTATGGTCAGAAAGGACCGGCTGCTATATGGTTTCAGGAAATGAAGGCGCCGATCCTGGTTCGGTAGTATTTGATGCCGCAAAGGCTGCAAAGGCCAGAAATGCCGATATTCTCATCTGTGATACAGCCGGAAGGCTCCATAACAAGAAAAACCTCATGAACGAGCTGGCAAAGCTCGATAAGATCATAAGCGCAGAACTCCCTGATTTCACGAGGGAAAACATAATTGTTCTTGATGCGGCAACAGGGCAGAATGCGCTTGCCCAGGCTAAAGAATTCAAGAGCATAATGAACATTGACGGAATCATACTTACAAAAATGGACGGGACAGCAAAAGGCGGAATTGCAGTTGCCATAACCAGAGAACTGGGAGTTCCTGTCAAGTATATCGGTGTCGGGGAAGGTATTGATGATCTTAAACGATTTGACCCGGACACTTACGTAGATTCTTTATTTGAGTAATAAGAGGATAAAAATGCCGATAGTAAATGATAAATATGAACTGATATTTGAAAGGCCTGTAAAAGACATTAACAGCAGGGCCTTTCTTCTGAAACACAAAAAGAGCGGAGCCAGACTGTTCATCCTTTCAAATGATGACGATAACAAAGTATTTTATATCGGATTCCGCACACCGCCCGAGGACAGCACCGGCGTTGCTCACATCATGGAGCATTCAACACTTTGCGGGAGCGAAAAGTTTCCTTTAAAGGATCCTTTCGTTGAGCTCGCGAAGGGTTCTTTAAACACATTTCTTAATGCAATGACATATCCTGATAAAACGGTTTATCCTGTGGCAAGCCGTAATAAGAAAGACTTCAGGAACCTGGAGGATGTGTATCTTGACGCTGTCTTCCATCCGAACATATATAAACATCCTGAAATCCTAAAGCAGGAAGGCTGGAGCATAAAGATAGAATCCCCTGAAGAACCGCTCACGTATAACGGTGTTGTGTATAACGAGATGAAGGGAGTTTTCTCTTCACCTGACGATGTTCTGATGCGCGAGACCTTTAATACGCTGTTTCCTGATACAACATACGGCGTTGAAAGCGGCGGAGATCCGGAATATATCCCTGATCTCACATATGAGCAGTTCATCAATTTCCATAAACGCTATTATCATCCGTCAAACAGCTATATTTATCTTTATGGTGACATTGATATTGAAGAACAGCTTTCATGGCTGGATGAGGCATATCTCAGTGAATATGATGCCATCAGTATAGATTCCGCCATAAAAGTACAGGCTCCTTTTGAAAAAATGATTGAGACGGAAAAATACTATCCGATTTCAGACGAAGAATCAGAAGATGAAAAGACATATCTTTCATACAACTGTGTATGCGGAACCTGCATGGATGTAAAAGCTGCCACAGCTATGGAGCTTATTACATATGCGCTTTTCGGTACCCAGGGAGCACCTGTGCGTCAGAGGCTTCTTGACGCCGGCATAGGAAAAGATATCCTGCCGCTTTATGACAGTGAGCTTCTGCAGCCGTATTTTTCAGTTGCAGCCAAGGATGCAGACGCATCGCAGAAGGAAGAATTCCTTTCCATAATTTTTGATGAAATCGGGAAAGCAGTGAAAGAGGGCATTAATAAAAAGTCGCTTAAGGCCAGTCTGAATTCCCAGAAGTTCAGGTATAAGGAAGCGGACTTCGGTCTGTATCCGAAGGGCCTTGTTTACGGCCTTACAGCGCTTGACGGCTGGCTTTATGATGATCTTCAGCCGCTGTTATACCTTGAGCTTGACAGTATATTTGATGAACTTGATGCAGCCATCGGAACAGATTATTATGAAAACCTTGCCAGGGAATTCCTTCTGGAAAATCCGCATTCATCAATGGTCACACTGCTTCCGAAAAAAGGCCTGACAGAGGAAAATGAGAAAAAGACGGCTGAAAAGCTTGAAAAAATCAAGAATTCATTAAGTGCCGATGAAATAGACCGGCTCATAAAAGAAACAAAAGCCCTTGAAGCATATCAGGAAGAACCGTCATCTCCGGAAGCTCTTGAGACGATACCGCTTCTTTCAAGGGAAGACATTGAAAGAACCTGTGAAGACTATAAAAATGAGGTTATTAACATAAAGGGGAAGGACCTCATCTGGCATGATTACAACACAAACGGTATTGCCTATTACAGCCTTCTTTTTGATGCCTCAGGGATTACCAAAGAACTTTTCCCGTATTACGGTCTGTTAAAAAATATTATAAGTTTTGTTGATACAGATCACTTCACGTTTTCTGAACTGAATGATGAAATTAATTCAGTGACCGGCGGTATTTCATTTGAGACCGGAATATACGGCAGAAAAGATGACCGCCGCAAGATACTGATGCTTCCATGTCTTTCGGTCAGGACACTTTACGAGAATATTGACAGTTCGTTTGACCTTGCAGAGGAAGTGCTTTTTACGGGTAAGTACAGTGATAAAAAGCGGCTTTATGAAATAATAGCCGAACTCAAAAGCCAGCTTCAGATGTACCTTATGAGCTCAGGCCATTCTGCAGCTGCCCAAAGAGCTGCATCTTATCATTCAGAGCTTTCACTCCTCAAGGAATATATGGGAGGAATTGAATTCTATAAGTTCGTTGAAGATCTTGAGAAGAACTTTGAGGCAAGGAGCGCCCAACTTATAGAGAATATTGAAAAGGTCATAAAGATCATCATCAGGAACGACGGTCTTCTTGTCAGCGTAACTGCTGATAAAGAAGGTCTTGAAAAGATTAAGGAAAGGCTTGAAAAGTTTATAGACAGGCTTGAAGTGTATTCGCCGGGAGAAGAAAATGCTGTTCCTGTAAGGGAAAGGTTTTATGATATTGACGGCAATGGCTTTGTGCCGGAAAACAAAAATGAGGCTTTTACAACCTCGGGTATGGTCAATTATGTTTCACGCGCAGGCCGGTACATTGATGACAGCAGTGAATTCAGCGGAGCTGTGAATGTTTTCCATACAATAATGCGCTATGAATACATGTGGTTTAATATCCGTGTTCAGGGCGGTGCATACGGATGCATGTGCAGCAGCAATATGTCCGGAGATACCTGCTTTGTAACATACAGGGACCCTCACGTTAAAAGAAGCAACGATGTATTTGAGGGGATTCCTGATTACCTTGAAAGCTTTAACCTGAGCGAAAGGGAAATGACAAAATATGTTATAGGCACAATGAGTAATGCAGACGCTCCTTTGACGCCGGCAGGCAAGGGCAGCCGCGATCTTTCCGTATATCTTTGCGGAGGAACTCAGGAAGACAGATTGAGAACAAGAAACGAGATAATTGACTGCTCGGTTGAAGATATCAAAGCTCTTGCTCCTAAGTTCAGAAAAGCACTTGAACAGAATAACATCTGCTGCATAGGATGTGAGAGTAAGATCGAAGAAGATAAAGCTTTGTTTAAGACTGTGAGGAACCTTTTTGAGTAATGTTTCTGTTTCGGGCATGGTAATATCATCAATGCCGATAGGTGAATATGACAGAAGACTTGAACTGCTTTCAGGTGAATACGGAAGAATTTCAGTATTCGCAAGAGGCGCAAGAAAACCGTCGTCCGATCTTGTTGCAGTAAGCAGGGTATTTGCAACAGGAAGATTCGAGCTTTTTCAGGGAAAGTCATCCTATACATTGAGCTCTGCTTCGGTTTCAGAATATTTTACCGGACTTTCGGAAGATATCGATCTTACTTATTATGGCTTTTATTTTCTGGAACTGGCAAAGTATTTTACCAGGGAAAATGTTGAAGCCGGCGATATTCTGAATCTTGTATATTTAAGCCTGAAGGCTCTTCAGAAGGAAACATTTGATCCAAGGCTTGTAAGGGCTGTTTTTGAAATAAAAATGCTTCAGCTTAACGGACTCTGCCCGGAGGCAGCAGAGGTATTGAAACCTGAAGGAAAGTATGTCGGAAAAGAAAAGCTTAATGATGCCGCAGCATATGCAGTGAAGTTTATTCTTGCTTCAGATATACCGAAACTTTACACTTTCAAGCTTGGACCGGAGGCACTTGCCGATCTGGCAGATATTTCCAGGAGGCTTATGGAACTTAATGTGGATAAAAAATTCAAATCATTGGAGTATATAAATGGCTGATAAAAATTTCAAATCAGGATATGCAGCAATAATCGGAAGACCAAATGTCGGCAAGTCTACACTGATGAACAGACTTATCGGTCAGAAAATTGCCATTACGTCAAATAAGCCGCAGACAACCAGAAACCGTATCCAGACAGTGTATACGGACGAAACAGGTCAGATAGTTTTTCTTGATACCCCGGGAATCAATAAGGCGAAAAACAAACTGGGGGAGTACATGCTGTCTGCTTCACTCAGCACACTGAAGGATGCAGATGTTGTTATCTGGCTGGTTGAGCCTACGGATTATGTGGGAAAGGGAGAACAGTTTATTCTGGACGAGCTTAAGAAAACGGACCTTCCTGTTATTCTGGTTATGAACAAGGTCGATTCAGTTCAGAAAGAAAAAGTTTTTGAATCCATAGATGTTTACAGAAAGCTGTATGATTTCAGCGAGATCGTGCCTATTTCCGCCAGGGAAGGAAATAACGTGGATGTCCTGCTTGAACAGATATTCAAGTATCTTCCTTACGGACCGATGTATTTTGATGAAGATACACTTACTGATCAGCCGATGAAACAGATAGTAGCCGAAATTATCAGGGAAAAATCCCTTCACTGTCTGAATGATGAAGTGCCTCACGGTATTGCAGTAGTGATTGACCGTTTCAAAGACAGGACAAAGGCAGATGGAATGCCTATCACTGATATAGAGGCAACCATCATCTGTGAGAAAGAATCACATAAAGGAATAATAATCGGCAAAAAGGGTGAAATGCTGAAGAAAATAGGGCAGATCGCCAGATATGATATAGAGCAGTTGGTAGAAAATCAGGTAAACCTTAAACTCTGGGTAAAAATACGGAAAGAATGGCGGGATTCCGATGCCATGCTTAAGAATTTCGGATATGATGCAGAGAATATAGACCTTTGATAAAAAAATCTGAAAATATGCCATATATTAATTTTGCGAAAATAAAGCAAAGGAGGCTGTCACGTGTTAAATTTTGTTTATGAAACCCCTACAAAGGTATACTTTGGCAAGGATGAAGAATTAAATGTCGGAAAGATAATCGCCGAATTCAACCCTCAGAAAGTGCTTATTCATTTTGGTGGCCAGTCCGCAGTCAAAAGCGGTCTGATCGAAAAAGTCGAAACATGTTTACGGGAAGAGAAAATAGAATACATTAAGCTGGGAGGGGTTAAGCCAAACCCTGAACTCAGTTTGGTGCGTGAGGGAGTAGAACTCTGCAGAAAAGAAGGGGTGGATTTCATCCTTGCAGTGGGCGGCGGCTCAGTAATGGACTCTTCCAAGGCAATTGCACACGGAATTGCCAACCCGGATATTGACATATGGGATATGTTCTCAAAAGGTGTGAAGCCGGTTAAAACTCTGAATAAGGGAGCCATACTCACAATAGCAGCTGCCGGTTCAGAAATGTCAGATTCCTGCGTTATCACCAACACGGAAACCGGAGAAAAGCGCGGATGCAGCTGTTCTCAGAACCGAATGAATTTTGCCATTGAAAATCCGGAACTTACATACACCGTAAGTGCATATCAGACGGCATGCGGCGCAGTTGACATTGCTATGCACACTATAGAAAGATATTTCTGTCCGGGCGATGATACTTATCTTACCGATGCAATTGCCGAAGCTGTGATCAAAAGTGCAATGAAGGCCGGCAAAGACAGTATTGAAAATCCCAACAACTATGAGGCAAGAGCCAATATGATGTGGGCATCGTCACTGGCACATAACGGACTTACCGAATGCGGGAGAAAGCACCAGCTTGTTGTTCATCAGCTTGAACATGAAATTTCAGGCCGTTATACGGATGTGGCACATGGAGCAGGTCTTGCGGCACTTTGGTGCAGCTGGGCAAGATATGTATATAAATACAATATTCCAAGGTGGCTTCAGTTCGCAAAGAATATCTGGAATATCGATATTGATTTTGAGCATCCGGAAAAAACAATAGAGGCAGCAATAGATGCCCAGGAGCAGTACTATGTTTCAATAGGGATGCCTGTCTCGATCCGTGAACTTGGCGTAAAAGAAGAAGACCTTCAGGAATTTACAAGGATGGCAACACGAGACGGCAAAAAAGAACTAATTGGTTACAAGACGTTGCTTCCTGAAGATGTACTGGCCATTTACAGGATGTCATATAACAGATAAGCCTGAAACGGCCGGAATCTTTTTTCAAAACATCAGAAAATCAAAAATATAAGCTTTGATAATGGTGGGGATTTTTTAGTCCCCACCTTTCATTTTGTATTGATTTTGTGCAAAAAACTTAAAGTTATATCCAAAAATTATCCCCTATTATCTAAACACTCTATCCTTTAACAAATTTAGCCTCAGGATTATAATCAATAACGGATTATTTTGTCCGCATTTTTTGCGCGCAAATGTTTTCCATTTAAAACAAAATAACAGTATTTTTACTGAAAAGAAAGGATGTACAAAATGGATTACAAGAATTTATTTAACTACGAAGGCAAAAGAGTAGTTGTTATCGGCGGTAACGGCGGTATCGGCGGAGCAATCGCAGAAGGCTTTGCAGCAGTTGGCGCAAAGGTTGCTATCGTTGGACGTAACGCTGAAAAGACACAGAAAAAGGCTGATGAAATCGCAGCTGCTACAGGCGCTGAAGTTAAGATCTATGCTCTTGATGCTGCATGCGAAGATCAGGTTAAGAAACTTTCAGAAGATGTTAAAGCTGATTTCGGCGGAATTGATATTCTTGTTAACTCACAGGGAATTAACAAAAAGGCATTTGTTGCTGAGCAGGACGTTGAAGTTTGGGATCAGATGATGGCAGCTAACGTTCGTTCTATCATGCTTACATGCAAATACTTCCTTCCGATGATGAAGGAACAGAACTGGGGCCGTGTAATCAACGTTTCTTCTATCGGCGCTGTTCGCTGCAAGAACAATGACTTCTCAACAGCTTACGGAACAACAAAGGGTGCTGTTGATGCTTTCACACTGAATGTATGCCCTGGATACGCTCCTTACGGTATCACAGTTAACAACATCGGACCTATCATGACTGAAACCGAAATGATGAAGCCTATCTTCGAAGCTAACCCTATCATCAAGACAGGTACAATGGAAAGAGTTCCTGCAGGACGTATCGGACTTCCTGAAGACTGCGCCGGAATCGCTCTTTGCCTCGCATCAGATGCTATGGCATTCGTAACAGGCCAGATCATCTACGCTGACGGCGGACTTTGCACACAGCAGTAATTATCCAGAAATAGTACCGGACAGTGGGCATCATGAGGAATGCTTGCATTCCGAAGGATGGACATTGGACGGTTAAAGAGGTTGAGATTGCGCCGCACGAAGTGCGCAAGCAATCGAAAGCTCTTTAGGATTGCGGGAGTTGCGAAGCAACGCAGCAATCCGTACTATTTCACAAAATGAAATAGCGCCAGATTGCGGGAGTTGCGCAGCAACGGAGCAATCCGTAGGTTCTAAAAGAACTACATGCGGGAGTTGCGAAGCAACGG
>JAZUFV010000072.1:0-22815 GCA_045640845.1 Lachnospiraceae bacterium | reverse complement strand
AGTTTCCAACAGTCCCTCTGATGGCTTTGTGGGCACCTGACAACCGTAATCCTAACCTGGTAAACTTTTTACTGCAAATAAAAGGCATTCCATACTAACACCTCTTCACCAACATTTTTATGCCATTTTAATCACATTGACACATCTCTATCAATTGCCGCTCTTACATGGAGGGTGGTTATGTTAGAGCAGCTCTCTTACATGAGGGGTGGCTATGTTAGAGAATCCGGGCAAAAAATGAAAGAATTGGCTGGAATGGAGCAATAAAATGGCAAATTCTCTTACATTGAAGGGGCCTATGTTAGAGTGACTCTCTTACATGATGGGTGGCTATGTTAGAACGGTTCTCTAACACCGGCGGTGGCCATGTCATAGAATATGTGATTAGGATTTAGAATAAAAAACATGAGAGGGGAGTTATTCGACTTACGGGATGGCCGCCACCATAAAAGCTGTGGACTTTTTCGACTTACGGGATTGAAATTGCTGTTTAAAAGGGCGGTTTTTCGACTTGCGGGATTGTTTTTAATTCAAAATAGCATTTTAATATCAAAAACAAAGCTCAGAAAATCCCGTAACTTAAAAAAGTCCCCCAAAGAGACATTCAAAAAAGAAAAACAATATAAAAAAGGATTGCCGCACCACTCGGCGAGACAATCCCTTTATCTTTTTTACTTCGTTGACTATTTCCCCGTCAGTTTCTCCGGGCGATTATTTCACTTTGCCGGTCTCATCTTTCTTGATGACATCGTGTGCTCCGCCTTCAACAATACTTGTTGCGGAAACAAGAGTGATAACGGCCTTCTGCTGAAGCTCAGGAATGCTTACTGCTCCGCAGTTGCACATGGTTGACTTAACCTTGTAGAGTGACATTGCAACATTATCTTTCAGGCTTCCTGCATAAGGTACGTATGAATCAACGCCCTCTTCAAATGAAAGCTTGGCATCTCCGCCCAGGTCATATCTCTGCCAGTTCTTTGCTCTTGCAGAGCCTTCGCCCCAGTACTCTTTATAATATGTTCCGCCGATGGTAACTCTTGCTGAAGGGCTCTCATCAAAACGTGCGAAGTAACGTCCCAGCATTACGAAGTCTGCGCCCATGGCAAGGGCCAGAGTGATGTGGTGATCGTAAACGATTCCGCCGTCTGAGCATACAGGGATATAGATACCGGTTTCCTTGAAGTAACGGTCACGCTCTGCGCATACTTCAATAAGTGCTGTGGCCTGGCCTCTGCCTATACCCTTTGTCTCACGGGTGATGCAGATGGAGCCGCCGCCTATGCCGACCTTTATGAAGTCAGCTCCGCACTCAGCCAGGAAGCGGAAGCCTGCAGCATCAACAACATTGCCTGCGCCCACCTTAACTGTGTCTCCGTATTTTTCACGGATCCATGCAAGGGTGAACTTCTGCCAGTCTGTATAACCTTCAGAGGAGTCAATGCAGAGAACATCAGCGCCGGCCTCAAGAAGAGCCGGTACACGCTCTGCATAGTCACGGGTGTTGATACCTGCGCCAACAACATAGCGCTTGTCCTGATCAAGGAGTTCGTTAGGATTCTTTTTATGTGTATCGTAGTCTTTACGGAATACCATATAGCAGAGGCGTCCGTCTTTGTCCACGATAGGAAGTGCGTTCAGCTTGTTATCCCAGATAATGTCATTGGCTTCCTTAAGGGATGTTCCTTCAGGCGCCCAGATAAGCTTTTCATAAGGAGTCATAAAGGTTTCAACCTTTTCGTCCAGGCTCATACGGCTTAAACGGTAGTCACGGCTGGTAACAATGCCGACCAGCTTTCCGTCAGCAGTTCCGTCGGAAGTTACAGCCACTGTTGAATGGCCTGTTCTTTCCTTAAGCTTGATGATGTCACCAAGCGTTGCATCAGGTCTGATGTTTGAATCGCTTTTTACGAAGCCGGCCTTGTAATCCTTTGCACGTTTTACCATTGCGGCCTCATCTTCGATGGTCTGTGATCCGTATATGAATGAAACACCGCCTTCTGTTGCAAGTGCGACGGCAAGCCTGTCACCTGAAACACTCTGCATGATGGCAGAAACCATAGGAATGTTCATGGTGATGGCCGGCTCTTCCTCGCCTTTACGGTATTTTGTAAGCGGTGTTTTTAAGCTTACATTGTCCGGGGTGCATTCGCATGATGAATAGCCCGGAATCAACAGGTATTCATTAAAAGTATGAGCTGGTTCATTAATAAAAGTTGCCATTTGATCTCCTCTTTATCTGAAATATTTTACAGCTGAACTGAACATCTTCATATCATATTCTCCGCAGACATTTTTGTAAAGCCCTGCGCCCCAACGTTCGCTGTGTCCCATCTTGCCAAAGACCCTTCCGTCTGGGGAAGTGATGCCTTCAATAGCATAAACAGATCCATTAGGATTGAACTGGATATCGTCTGTCGGATTGCCTTCCAGGTCAACGTACTGGGTGGCAATCTGTCCGTTTGCAGCAAGCTGTCTTACCAGCTCTTCGCTTGCAAGGAACTTGCCTTCTCCGTGCGAGATCGGAACCGTATATATATCACCCACCTGTGTCCCGGAAAGCCACGGTGACTTGTTGGATGCCACTCTTATGCGCACCAGCTTGCTCTGATGGCGGGCGATGTTATTGAATGTAAGTGTAGCACAGTCAACATCTGTATCAATGATCTTTCCGTAAGGAACAAGTCCCATCTTCACAAGAGCCTGGAAACCATTGCAGATTCCCAGCACAAGTCCGTCCCTGTTGTTCAGGAGGCTGTGAACTTCTTCTTTTATCTGCTCGTTCCTGAAGAATGCCATGATGAACTTTCCTGAACCATCAGGCTCATCTCCGCCGGAAAAGCCGCCCGGGATGAAGATCATCTGTGATGTCTTAAGCTCAGCAGCAAACTGTTCAACGCTTCTTGAAATGCTGTCGCTTGAAAGGTTGTTGATTACGAATGTCTTAACATCCGCACCTGCATCAAGCATGACCTTTGCCGAGTCAAACTCACAGTTTGTTCCCGGGAATACAGGAATAAGTACCTTAGGCTTTGCGTTCTTTACTGCAGGAGCAGCCCATGTCTTTGCTTCGAATGAGAAAGCTTCCAGCTTCTTTCCGCCTGCGGATGTAAGCATAGGATAAACGCTTTCAAGCTTTCCTTCGTAAAGCTCCTCAGCTTTCTTCAGGCACAGTCCCTCGCCCTTATATGATATTTCTTTTCCGTCTGTAACAGTTCCCACATATGTCTCGCCTATGCATTCTTCTGTTTCAAGAATGAATGAGCCGTATGAGTAACCAAAAATATCATCAAGCGTCAGGCTGTCATCAAATTCAAAGCCGAATCCGTTTCCAATGGACATCTTATAGATGGCCTCGGCAACTCCGCCGAATCCCGGTGTGTATGCCGCAAAGACTTTGCCCTCGCGCATCAGCTTTGTGACCTTTTCCATGTTTGCCTTGAAAGAAGCAATAACAGGAAGTCCGTTCTCATCTGCTTCTGTGCGGATGATGAATACCTTGTGGCCGGCTTTCTTGAATTCAGGTGAGATTACCTCATCAGTCTTTCCCGTTGTTACGGCAAATGAAACCAGTGTCGGAGGAACATCCAGCTTTTCAAATGTTCCGCACATGGAATCCTTTCCGCCTATGGCTGCAACGCCAAGCTCCATCTGAGCCTTGAATGCACCCAGAAGAGCAGAGAAAGGCTTGCCCCATCTTGAAGGCTCGCGGCCCGGTTTTTCAAAGTACTCCTGGAATGTCAGGTAAACATCTTCAAAAGAAGCTCCGGAGGCGATAAGCTTTGCCACGCTCTCGCAAACCGCAAGATATGCTCCGTGATACGGGCTCTGCGATGAGATGTAAGGGTTATATCCGTATGCCATGAATGAGCAGTTATCAGTATGCTTCTTTTCAACGGAAATCTTCTGGACCATTGCCTGGATAGGCGTTTTCTGGTTCTTTCCGCCGAACGGCATAAGCACCGTACCTGCTCCGATTGTTGAATCGAATCTTTCTGAGAGGCCTCTTCTTGAGCAGATGTTAAGGTCTGAAAGAAGAGCTTCGTATGATTCTTTAAAGTCCTTTGCCGGCTCTTTACAGATTTTTTCTGTCTTTGCCGCAATAATGTCTATATGTTTTTCAGCGCCGTTGGAATCAAGGAACTCCCTGGAAACATCAACGATTGTCTTTCCGTTCCAGTCCATAACAAGACGCGGGCTTTCCGTTACAACAGCAACAATGGTTGCTTCAAGGTTTTCTTCCTCAGCAATCTTCATGAATGCATCGGCGTTTTCCTTTTCAACAACAACGGCCATTCTTTCCTGAGACTCACTTATGGCAAGCTCAGTTCCGTCAAGGCCTTCATACTTTTTAGGTACTGCATTAAGGTCTATCTTAAGGCCGTCAGCAAGCTCGCCTATGGCAACTGATACGCCGCCTGCGCCAAAATCGTTGCAGCGTTTGATCATGCGGCATGCATCTGTTCTTCTGAAAAGCCTCTGAAGCTTTCTCTCCTCAGGAGCATTTCCCTTCTGAACCTCGGCTCCGCATGTTTCAACCGAATGTGAATCATGAGCCTTTGATGAACCTGTTGCTCCGCCTATTCCGTCACGGCCTGTCCTTCCGCCCAGGAGGATAACGATATCTCCCGGCTGAGGGCGTTCCCTGCGGACATTCTCTGCAGGAGCTGCAGCTATTACGGCACCTATCTCCATACGCTTTGCAGCATAGCCCGGATGATAAAGCTCATCAACAATGCCTGTTGCAAGACCTATCTGGTTGCCGTATGAAGAATAGCCTGCGGCTGCTGTCTGGACGATCTTTCTCTGAGGAAGCTTGCCCGGAATTGTTTCGGAAACAGGTACCGTAGGGTCTGCTGCTCCCGTAACACGCATTGCTCCGTATACATATGAACGTCCTGAAAGAGGATCGCGGATAGCACCGCCGATACATGTTGCTGCACCGCCGAAAGGCTCTATCTCTGTAGGATGGTTATGTGTCTCGTTTTTGAAGAGGAGAAGCCACGGCTCTTTCTTTCCGTCGGTTTCGATCTCCATCTTTACTGTGCAGGCATTGATCTCTTCTGACTCATCAAGCTTGTCAAGAAGGCCCTGCTTTTTCAGATACTTTGCAGCCAGAGTGCCTATGTCCATAAGGTTTACAGGCTTTGTGCGGCCAAGTGCCTTTCTGGTTTCCAGATACTCTTCATATGTTTTTTCAAGAAGGGCATCGTCAAACTTAACGCTGTCTATTGTTGTATTAAATGTGGTATGTCTGCAGTGATCCGACCAGTAGGTATCTATCATCCTGATCTCGGTGATGGTCGGATTTCTTTTCTCGCTCTTAAAATATTCCTGGCAGAAGGCAATGTCTGCTCCGTCCATGGCCAGGCCGTATGTCTTAATGAAGTCATCAAGGCCTTCCTGAGTCAGCTCATTGAAGCCTTCAAGAGTTGCCACAGTTTCAGGAATGACATATTCAGTTTCCAGGGTTTCAGGAAGCTCCAGTGAAGCCTCTCTTGCTTCCACCGGGTTGATAACATATTTCTTGCAGGCTTCAATTTCCTCTGCGGAAAGTTTTCCCTGAAGCACATATATCTTTGCGCTCTTTATGAGAGGCCTTTCACCGCGTGATATTATCTGGATGCACTGCTCGGCTGAATCTGCTCTCTGGTCAAACTGTCCCGGAAGGTATTCAACCGCAAAAACGGTATCACTCTCTCCAACAGGAAGTTCTTTTGTGACAATATCAAGCTGAGGCTCTGAAAAAACTGTATTTACTGCCTCATTAAAAAGTTCCTCAGTTATGTTCTGCGCATCATATCTGTTGAAGAACCTCACACCTTCAAGGCTCTTTATGCCCAGAAGGTTTCTGAATTCGCCAAGAAGGCTTTTTGCCTCGTTGGCAAGCTCCGGCCTCTTTTCAACATATACTCTGTATACCATTATTTCACCTCTGCCTGTAAGGCACGCTGTCCTATGTCGTGCCTGTAATATGCATTTTCAAAGCTGATCTTTTCAACCAGCCCGTAAGCTTCTTTTATTGCGTCCGGAAGAGTGCCCGCAACCGCCGTTGCTCCGAGGACTCTTCCTCCGTTTGTTACAACTTTGCCGTCTTTGAACGCAGCACCTGCCACATAAACGGAATCTTTGATCTCATCAGGAATCATCAGCTCAAAGCCCTTTTCATAGCTTACCGGATAACCTTCCGATGCCATGACAACACAGCAAGCTGACTTTTCAGAAAACTTTACTTCAGTCTCTGCCAGACGGCCTTCTGTAACAGCCATCATGACGGTGAGCAGGTCGCTCTCAAGGAGAGGAAGTACAACCTGTGTTTCCGGATCACCAAAACGGCAGTTGTATTCAATAACCTTAGGGCCGTCTTTTGTGATCATAAGGCCGAAATAGAGGCATCCTTTAAAGGTGCGGCCTTCAGCGTTCATGGCCTCCATTGTCGGAAGGAAAATTTCCTTCATGCAGCGGTCTGCCACTTCTTTTGTATAGTACGGGTTCGGTGCGATGGTTCCCATGCCGCCTGTGTTAAGGCCTTCATCTCCGTCATGGGCACGCTTGTGGTCCATTGAAGAGATCATCGGAACAACCGTCTTTCCGTCTGTAAATGAAAGCACTGAAACCTCAGGTCCTTCAAGGAATTCTTCAATTACCACATGGTCGCCGCTTGCGCCGAATTTATGCTCGGCCATCATCTCACGGACTGCTGCCTTTGCCTCATCCCTGGTGTTCGCAATAATAACGCCTTTTCCCAGTGCAAGGCCATCCGCCTTTACAACTGTAGGGATCTTTGCGGTCTCAAGATATTCAAGAGCTGCCTCCATGGAATCAAAAGCCTCATATTCGGCTGTCGGGATTCCGTATTTTTTCATGAGGTTTTTGGAAAATACCTTGCTGCCTTCAATTATAGCTGCGTTTGCTTTTGGTCCGAAAGCAGGTATTCCGGCTTCCTCCAGAGCATCAACGGCGCCCAGCACCAGCGGATCATCAGGAGCCACAACGGCATAATCCACTTCGTTTTCCTTTGCAAAGCGGGCAATGCCTTCAATATCTTTTGCTCCGATATCCACAAGTGTGGCATCTGCTGCCATTCCGGCATTTCCCGGAAGAGCGAAAATTTCAGTTACCTCAGGGTTTTCCTTTATTTTCTTTATGATGGCGTGCTCACGTCCGCCGCCTCCGACTACCAGTATTTTCATGTAATCAGCCTCTCTTGATCTTAGTGATGGAAAAGTCTCATTCCTGTAAATGACATTGCTATGCCATACTTATTGCAGCATTCAATAACCAGGTCATCCCTGATGGATCCGCCCGGCTCGGCAATGTACTTAACACCGCTCTTCTTTGCGCGCTCAATGTTATCGCTGAACGGGAAGAATGCGTCAGAGCCCAGAGCAACACCGTCGATGGTATCGAGATATGCTCTCTGTTCCTCTTTTGTGAAAGGAGCAGGCTGCTCTGTGAAGTATTTCTGCCAGTTTCCGTCTGCGCAGACATCTTCTTCGTTCTGGTTGATATATCCGTCAATAACGTTGTCTCTGTCCGGACGGCCGATCGTAGGAAGGAAAGGAAGGTTCAGAACCTTATCTGCCTGACGGAGGAACCATGTATCAGCCTTTCCGCCTGCAAGACGTGTGCAGTGAACTCTTGACTGCTGGCCTGCGCCAACGCCTATAGCCTGTCCGTCATATGCGAAGCATACAGAATTGGACTGTGTATATTTAAGTGTGATAAGTGAAACGATAAGATCGCGGATGGCGCTCTCAGGCATTTCCTTAACATCGGTAACAACATTTGCCAGGAGTTCCTTATTGATCTTGAAGTTGTTTCTTCCCTGCTCAAATGTGATTCCGTAAACCTGCTTGTGCTCCTGCTCAGCCGGTACAAAATCAGGATCTATCTTAACAATGTTGTAGTTTCCTTTTCTCTTGGTCTTTAGGATCTCAAGTGCTTCAGGCTCATAACCCGGAGCGATGATTCCGTCTGAAACCTCTCTCTTGATCATGGTTGCTGTTGTAACATCGCAGACATCTGAAAGTGCAACCCAGTCACCGAAAGAGCACATTCTGTCAGCGCCTCTTGCTCTTGCATATGCGCATGCCAGAGGTGATTCATCAAGACCTTCAATATCATCAACGAAGCAGGCCTTCTTCAGCTTTTCAGGAAGAGGGTTGCCAACTGCTGCAGATGTAGGGCTTACGTGCTTGAATGAAGCAACTGATGGAAGACCTGTAGCCTCTTTCAGTTCCTTAACAAGCTGCCAGGAGTTGAAAGCGTCAAGGAAGTTGATATATCCCGGGCGGCCTGAAAGGATTTCAATAGGAAGCTCGCTTCCGTCATGCATGTAGATTTTTGCAGGTTTCTGGTTAGGATTGCATCCGTACTTTAATTCAAATTCTTTCATTTTTAACTCCTTTATTTATTTTTATTAACAAGTCTTTCTTCAATTTCGCCTGTAGCCAGATCGGTATATCTTACATAAAGAGAAATCTTATTATCGGCATCAAGTGCGTTCCATAATGTATCGGTGAATTTATCAATGCAGTCCGGAATGGCAACTCTTTCAGGCTCGCCCTGGAATGTAGGGATAGGATTTCCGTCGGTCACATATGTGTGGATGAAGTGGCCAAGGCCTGCCTTTGCAGGATATGAGAAGCCGTAACGTGCGCAGTCAGAACCTTCCGCATCAATGCTCTTTAATATGCTGAGCTGATATTTGAAGTCTCCGTCTGCGAATGTAAGCATTCCGCTTATGCGAGGTGTCCAGTTTGGTCCGTCAGGCTCAAAGCAGCGGCTTTCAAGAGATTCAACAAATGTCTTTCCTGCCTCAAGTCCTTCATAGATGGTATCGGTCTGGTCGCCGTTTGTAACGATGAGGTTGTTTTCATATTTGCGTACTGCAGCGTAGATGATGAGGCTTGGATCCTCAACCTTTGATGCATCAAAAGGCTCTGTGTAAACAGCTCCGTCCTTGTTTGTGAAGACACGGTTTCTGCTGTTTGCGCTTCTTCCCATAATGAAGTAAGCAGCTGCTGCCTTCTTTCCGTCTTCGCTCTTTCCAATAACGATTCCTCTTCCTACATAAGGATTTCCGTCTATAAGTTCGCCGATGTCATTAATGCAATAGATTCCCATTTCTTTCTCCTTTTTATTCTCTTACTATATCTGCTGATACCTGCTGAACGGCTGCAGGAAGAAGCTTCCACTCCGCCTGCTCCATAACTCTTTTCTGAAGTATCTCCGGAGTATCTCCCGGAAGGATATCTACAGCCTTCTGCATGATAATCTCACCGCCGTCAGGTATTTCATTAACAAAGTGAACAGTTGCTCCGGTCACCTTAACGCCGTAGTCAAGGGCTGCCCTGTGAACACGAAGGCCGTAGAAGCCCTCGCCGCAGAATGACGGGATAAGTGCCGGGTGGACATTTATGATCCTTTTCGGGAAGCGCTTTGTGAAATCCGCGCTCAGGATGGACATAAATCCCGCAAGAACAATAAGTTCAATGTCATATTCTTCAAGGTGTCTTCTTATCTCGCGCTCAAAGGCTTCCTGCGAAGCACTCTCCTTACGTGAGACGGTAACTGCAGGGATGCCTGCATTTTCAGCCCTTTTAAGGGCATAGGCATCAGGGTTTGAAGAAACAACAAGCTCAATTTTTCCGTCTTTCAGACCGCCGCTGTTCTGTGCATCAATAAGGGCCTGCAGATTTGTCCCGCCGCCTGATACAAATACAGCTATCCTGGCTTTTCTTTCGCTTAACATATTGTTATCTTAGCCTCTGATTTCTGAATTGTGCCTATAACATAGGCATCCTCGCCGGCTTCCTTAAGGATCTCAACTGCCTTTCCGGCATCTTCCGGTGAAACAACAATGCTCATTCCAACGCCCATATTGAAGGTGTTGAACATATCTCTTTCGCTTATGCCGCCCACGCTCTGGATAAGGCGGAATATCGGAAGTACCTTAACATCGTCTTTCCTGATCACAACGCCAAGTCCGTCAGGGATCGAGCGCGGCATGTTCTCATAAAAGCCGCCGCCTGTGATGTGGGAAATTCCCTTCACCTTTACCTGTTCAAGAAGAGCCAGTACAGGCTTTACATAGATCTTTGTAGGTGTGAGCAGGGTCTCGCCCAGGCTCTTCCCGCCAAGCTCTTCATAGCATTTCTTCAGGTCTGTGTTTTCAACATCAAAAACCTTGCGGACAAGTGAGAAGCCGTTTGAATGAACGCCTGATGAAGGAAGTGCTATCATCACATCACCTTCACGCATGGAGTTCTTATCAATAATATTTTCTTTTTCAACTATGCCGACTGAGAATCCGGCCAGGTCATATTCATCTATCGGATAGAAACCCGGCATTTCGGCAGTCTCGCCGCCTATAAGTGCGCTTCCTGACTGAACGCAGCCTTCGCATACGCCGGCAACGATATCGGCGATCTTTTCAGGGAAGTTCTTTCCGCATGCGATGTAATCCAGGAAAAAGAGAGGCTTTGCTCCGCAGCAGATTACATCATTCACGCACATGGCAACGCAGTCAATGCCCACTGTGTCATGCTTGTCCATGAGGAAGGCCAGCTTCAGCTTGGTGCCTACGCCGTCTGTGCCTGAAACCAGAACAGGCTTTTTGTATCCGGTAAGGTCAAGCTCAAAAAGGCCTCCGAATCCGCCTATGTCAGAGTTCATTCCCTCTGCCATGGTTCTGGCGATATGCTTTTTCATAAGTTCAACTGCCTTATATCCGGCTGTGATATCCACACCGGCAGCTGCATAGCTTTCTGACTTGGAATCAGTATTCATATGTTATTCCTTTCCTGTCCAGCAATACGTGCAGAGTTTTTCAGGCTCAATACCTATGGCCTTCATTACTCCCTCTATTGTCTGGAATTCGAGAGATTCAAAACTGAATTTTTCGCAGATGGCTTTTCTTAAAGCTTTGCCTCTTGCGGTAGACGGGCTGCTGTATTCCTCAAGATATTTCTCGCCTGCTTTTCCTTCAAGCTCTCTGATGACTCTTCTCGCAAGAAGGTCCATATCGCCTGTGGCACGTGAGAAATTCAGATATTTGCAGCCGTAAAGTATAGGAGGGCAGGCAATCCTCATGTGAACAGATTTCGCTCCGTTCTGATAGAGGAAGTCTACGGTTTCCTTAAGCTGTGTTCCGCGGACGATGGAATCATCCACAAACATCAGATTCTTGCCTTCAATAAGTTCAGGCACAGGAATCTGCTTCATTTTTGCTATTTTAATACGCTCGTTCTGGGTGGTCGGCATGAAGCTTCTTGACCAGGTAGGCGTGTATTTGATATACGGACGGCCGAAGGCTATCTTGCTTTCGTTGGCATAGCCTATTGCATGAGGGGTGCCGGAATCAGGCACGCCGCACACGTAATCAAGCTGAGGAATGTTTTCCGCTTTCAGATCATTATCCGCCATGATGCGTCCGTTGCGGCAGCGCATCACTTCAACATTCACGCCTTCATAGCTTGATGTAGGATATCCGTAATATGACCAGAGGAAAGAGCAGATGCGCATCTTTGTTCCTGCAGGAGCAAGCTGCTCTATGCCGTCAGGTGATATCTCAACTATTTCTCCCGGTCCCAGCTCTCTTTCGTCATCGCAGCCGAGTTTCTGGTATGCGAATGACTCAAAAGAAATGCTGTAGCAGTCCTCTCCCTTTCCAATGAGGACAGGGAGACGGCCCAGCTTATCCCTTGCAGCAATAAGGTTTCCGTCCTCTTTGATGATGAGGATGGTGGCGCTGCCCTGAATCTGGTCCTGAGCAAATTTAATGCCCTCCGCAAACGATGGCTTCTGGTTGATTATTGCAGCCACCAGCTCAGTGCGGTTAACGCCGCCGCCTGTCATGGCATCAAAATGGCCGCCGCTTGTAAGGAGATATTTTTCTATAAGCTCATCAGCATTGTTAATAAAGCCCGTAACACAGATTGCATATGTTCCAAGCTGTGAACGGATCAGCAGAGGCTGCGGATAATAATCGCTTATGCAGCCCATGACTGTGGTCCCCTGCATGGAGCTTGTTATCCCTGCAAATTTTGTCCTGAACGGGGAGTTTTCTATATGATGGATGTCTCTCTGAAGGCCAATTTCTTTATCCCAGGCAGCCATGCCGGCGCATTTTGTGCCCAGGTGTGAATGATAATCTGTTCCGAAGAAAACATCCGGTACGCAGTCGCGCTTGGCGACCATTGCAAAATATCCGCCCATAGTCTTATGCGAAGAACAGCTCTGAGAGCGTCATTGGATCAATATACTCGCCGTCTTTGTAAACGCGCATGTTGCCTGAAGCAATTTCATCAATAAGCATTACGCTGCCGTCTTTGTCATATCCGAATTCAAACTTGATATCGTAAAGGTCAAGGCCCTTTGCCTTAAGATCATCAGCAACGATCTTTGTGATCTTCTGGGTCATTTCCTTGATGTCATCATACTGTTCAGCAGTCATAACGCCAAGATCGATAAGTCCGTCCTTTGTAACCAGCGGATCGCCCTTTTCGTCATTCTTGAATGTTGTCTCAACATATGCCGGAAGGTCTGCGCCCAGCTCAACATAATCGCTGTAGCGGCGGTAGAAGCTGCCCACTGCCTTGTAACGGCAAATAACTTCAAGGCCTTTTCCGAATACTTTTGCAGGAAGAACTTCCATTGTTGTTTCAGCAAGGTCAGCGTTTACATAATGTGTCTTGATTCCGGCTGCATTTATTTTCTCAAAGAAATAGATGGACATACGAAGGTTGACATCGCCGACGCCTTCAATTGTAAGACCTACAGAGTTTTCACCCGGGTCAAACTTTCCGTCTTTTCCTGTGCAGTCATCCTTGAATTTCAGAAGATAATTTCCGTTTTCCAAAGCGTAAACATTTTTTGTTTTTCCGGTGTAAACAAGTTCCATGATAATTCTCCTTTATTTATTGAATTCCTTTTCTATTTCCTCATTTTTCTCAAGTACTTTTTCCTTGTCGGCTGCGCGGCGGGCAGCAAGCTTTTCTGCCAGTTCATCGTCTGAGAGGGCAATGATCTGGGCTGAAAGTAAAGCGGCATTGACTGCACCACCTATCGCTACTGTTGCTACCGGTATCCCGGAAGGCATCTGTACTGTTGACAGAAGGGCATCAATGCCATCTAATGTGTTTGACTGACACGGTATTCCGATTACCGGCAGAGTGGTCTGGGCTGCTATCGCTCCTGCAAGATGCGCAGCCATTCCCGCCGCTGCGATGATCACCCCAAATCCGTTGTCTTTTGCGTTTGCGGCAAACTCGGCCGCCTCCTTCGGGGTTCTGTGTGCGGAATACACGTGTACCTCATAAGGTATTTCAAGGGTATCCAGCGTATCCATGGCTTTTCTTACCACAGGAAGATCGCTGGCACTGCCCATTATGATTCCTACTTTTTTCATGTCGGTCTCCTTTCTTATCTCTGAAAAAATCAAAAATTTGTGAGGGACTCACAAATTCTGACTATGTACTTTATTGAAATAAAATAGCGCACCTATCCACCTATCGGTAATAGGTACGCCCAGACGGTCGGCTTTTTACAAGGGTTTTGTTCCACTGTGGTGCTCCACAAATTTCCGTCAGTCACAAAACCCCTTCTCATTTATCTGTTTGCCAGGAATGAATTCATCTTTCCTGCAATCTCATCCGCATTTGTGCCGTGGACAGAGCAGGCTTCTGCCAGTGTTTCTGCCTGTGATGCAGGGCAGCCGAGGCAATGCATTCCGGCTTCGAGAAGGATAGGGATGAGACCTTCATCAACTCTTAAGATTTCTCCGATTGTCATATCTGGTGTGATAACTGCCATAATTTTTCCTCCGGCAAATATATCTTAAAATAATATGTTAGAATTATAGAACAAAAAAAAATGATTTTCAACCAAGCCTTGAACAAACTGTGAATTTGCATAATTTTGTCTTGAAAAAAAACAATGCTTATATTAGGATAAACCAAGATTGAAGTATCAGTCACGATATTATCCTTAAAGGAGGGAAAATAAATGGCATATGTAATTTCTGATAGCTGCGTTATGTGCGGTGCTTGCCAGGCAGGATGCCCGGTTGACGCTATCAAAGAAGGCGACGGAAAGTTCGTTATTGATGCTGATACATGCATCGAATGCGGCGCTTGTGCAGATGCATGCCCTGTAGGAGCTCCTGAGCAGGCATAAGCAAAACTTAATCCGAAGAAAAATCCGCCACAGCCGTGGCGGATTTTTTATGTTTACTGCTGTCTTTCCAGACTGACAAATTTTGTATATTTCGGCTGCCATGCCAGCTTGATGGTGCCCGTAGGGCCGTTTCTCTGCTTGGCTATGATAACTTCCGCAATGTTCTTCTCCTCAGTTTCCGGATTATAGTAATCATCCCTGTAAAGGAACATGATAACATCGGCATCCTGCTCTATGGCACCGGACTCACGGATATCCGAAAGCATAGGCCTGTGGTCGGCACGGCTGTCAACAGCACGGTTCAGCTGTGAAAGCACAATGACCGGAACATTCAGCTCACGGGCAACACCTTTCAGTGCACGTGAGATATCTGATATCTCCTGCTGACGCGAATCATTGCTGCTGCCTTTTCCTGAAGACATCAGCTGTATGTAGTCTATGATGACCATCTGAATGTCATGCTCAAGTTTATATTTTCTGCACTTTGACCTGAGCTCCGTAACCGAGATTCCCGGTGTATCATCAATAATTATCTTTGAATCGCTGATAACATCAGAGCTTTCCATCAGCTGTTCCCACTGACCGTCATCGAGTGCTCCGGTACGGATCACCTGGGCATCAATCTTTGCTTCCATTGAAAGAAAACGGTTGACCAGCTGCTCTTTTGACATTTCCAGACTGAATATTGCCACACCCTGTTTCTGCTTAAGGGCCGCATATCTTGCAAGTGAAAGTGCAAAAGCGGTCTTACCCATGGAAGGGCGGGCAGCTATAAGAATAAAATCTGACTTCTGAAGTCCGTTTGTGTTTCTGTCAAGATCGGCAAATCCCGTTGATACGCCCGTCAGATGTCCCTTCGTCTTTGAAGCTTCCTCAATTCTTCTGAGAACCTCCATGACCACTTCACGGATAGGGGTGTACTCCCTTGAGTTTCTGGTCTGCATAACATTGAAAATATCGTGCTCAGTCTTTTCAAGGATATTCTCCAGGGTATCGTTCTGGGAATAGCAGTCGGATGAGATTGCTTCCGTCACTCTGATGAGCTTCCTTAATGTGGACTTTTCATAAACGATATTTGCATACGATTTGACATTGGCAGATGTCGGAACCGCTTCAAGGATCTGCTTGATGAATTCCGGGCTTGTCATTTCCTCCGGAGCGTGTTTGGTTTTAAGCCTTTCGCTCAGGGTGACAATATCAACCGGTTTGTTTTCACCGCGCAGCTCTTTCATGGCTTCAAATATCAGGCCGTTCTGCTTTGCGTAAAAATCTTCGCCGGTCAGGATTTCACATGCAACATCAATTGCTTCAACATCCATAAGCATGGCGCCGATAACTGACTGTTCGGCTTCCATGCTGTAAGGCATCACTCTTTTGAGGAGGGCTTCTTCATCCATAACTTTACCTGTTATTCTTCTACAACGTTTACGGTAACTTCAGCCTGTACATCCTTGTGGAGACGGGCTTTTATAACATGTGTGCCCAGTTCTTTGATAGGCTCGTCAAGAACCAGTTTCTTTTTGTCGATCTCAAGTCCGGCCTGCTCCGAAAGAGCCTGCGCGATCTCTTTTCCGGAGATGGCTCCGAAAAGCTTTCCGTTTGAGCCAAGCTTTGCCTTGATGGTAACAGGAGCATTCTTAAGGCCTTCTGCAAGTGCCTGTGCAGCTTCCTTCATCTCTTTGGCAACCTTTTCCTCATTGGCCTTCTGAAGCTTAAGAGTGTTCATGTTCTGGGCTGTTGCCTCAACACCCTTTTTCTTAGGGATGATAAAGTTGCGGGCATAGCCGTCGCTTACCTCAACCAGCTGACCTTTTTTGCCGAGTGATTTTACGTCTTCCAATAAGATTACTTTCATTTGATAATTTCCTCTTCTATCATTTTCTTAACTGTCTGTTTTAATTTTCTCTTTGCGTCCTCAACGGTGCTGCCTGCAAGCTGTGTGCCTGCAACTGTCATATGGCCGCCTCCGCCCATGCGCTCCATGATGAGCTGCACATTTACATCGCTCTTTGAGCGGGCACTGATATATATCTGCCTGTTGTAATCAACCAGAACGAAGCTTGCCCTTACGCCGCTGATGGTGAGCAGCTCATTTGCCACCTGGGCAGCAACGATCGTCGGATTGTCCACTCCTTCTGAAGGGCTTACCGCCAGTGCATAGCCGTTTTCAAACATCTCCGCCGTCTTTATGGTCTCGGCCTTGAGCTTGAAATCTTCAAGAGTATCGCTGAACAGATCATTAACTCTGCCGATATCAACGCCGTTTCTTCTCAGGTATGCTGCAGCTTCAAATGTCCTTACGCCCGTGTTCTTTGTGAAGTAGTCGGTATCGATAAGGATTCCGGCATACAGAGCCTCGGCCTCAAGCCGGCTGAGTTTCATATCGCCCGAGATATACTGAAGAAGCTCAGTAACCATCTCGGATGCCGAAGATGCTGTAGGCTCAACATATGAAAGCTCCACATTTTCAACCCTGTCTCCGCTCTGAAGGTGATGGTCGATCATTACCACCGTTTTAGTCCTGTTGACCAGCTCAGGGCATTCAAATATATCCGGTCTGTTCACATCCACAATGATGAGAGCAGTATTGTTATCAACATAATCTGCTGCCTGGTCGGCAGGAACAAATACGTTTTCGCCGTATTCCTCATTATCGAGGAAATTTTCAAGAATAGGCTGCACCGAATTGTTCAGCTCATTCAGGATAATATATGCAGGGCGTTCAAGCATTTCTGCTGCCTTTTTAAGGCCCACAGCCGCTCCAAAGCAGTCCGGATCGCTTATCTTATGGCCCATGATCACCACATGATCCTTGCCCTGAATTACCTCTTTGAGGTTAAGGGCGGTTATACGTGCCTTAACACGGGTGTTCTTCTCAACAGACTTGGTTTTGCCGCCGTAGAAATAAACCCGCTCGCCTTCTTTAAGAACCACCTGATCGCCGCCGCGGCCCAGAGCAAGTTCCAGTCCCTGTTTTGCGTATGTCTGGCCTTTATTGTAATCACTGCCTACGCCGATGCCCACACTGAGGGTGAGAGGATTATCACTTTCTGTTTCCACCCGGCGGATCTCATCCAGAAGATCAAACTTGCTGCGCTGAAGTCCTGCCAGATGCTTTCTTTCAAATATGACAAAGTACTTGTCTTTCTCGGTCTTTTTGACAACGCTGCCGATGCGGTTGAAATAATCCGTTACAATCTTATCTATCTTTGCCGCGATCAATGAACTTGAAACTGAATCATAGTGATCGAATATCTCTGCATAGTTATCAATAAGGATGGAGCCGATGATAACCTGGGATTCCTGCATCTTGTGCATCATGTTCACTATCTCGGTCTCATCAAGCAAATAAACGGCAATAAAGTATTTTTCGTTTTCAGGAAGCTCTATAACGCGCTTGCCGGACAGCTGTCCCTGAAGCTGAAGCTTATTCATGTGAACGCGGAAGAATCTGTCATTGAAGCTGATGGATATATCTTTTTCATCACCGCTGAAGCGAAGGTCTTCGGCCTTGATCTCCGCGAATATCTCGCTGAGGTTTCCCTCTTCCGGAGCCCCTTTATAAAACTCGGAAAAGCGCTCATTATAAAGGAAGACCGTTCCGTTCCTGTCAACAATCGCATATGGCAGAGGCAGGTCTTTTATCATGCGGTTTTCCATGCTTTCATAGCTTCTTGCAAACGTGATCATGTTCTTTGTGAACCGCTTCTGGTTTACAAGAACAAAGATAAGCGTTCCTATGAAAACAACCAGGAAAACTCCGGCTGCAATAAAACCGGCCTTCACATCAAACATGAATGCAAAAGCTGCGCCGATCAGAAGGATGACACAGACAATAATCATGAATGCCATGTAGCCCTTAAGCACTGACCCGATTTTTACCTTGCTTTTCTGTTCCATTTCTTCTCCTTATTTCTATCTGCCGACAGATTGGGAGGTTATTATACTATATTTATGTAAAAAAGAGAAGTGACGAAGCCATAAAAAAGACTGCCGCGTGATAACGGCAGTCTTTCACGAATTCTTCTGAACTCAATCAATCAACTGAGTATGGTAATAAAGCGATATGTCTTGCTCTCTTAACAGCAGTTGTGATAGCTCTCTGATGCTTAGCGCATGTTCCTGTGATTCTTCTAGGAAGGATCTTTCCTCTTTCTGAAATGTATTTCTTAAGAGTAGCAATATCCTTATAATCTACAGGCTGGGCATGTTCACCGCAAAAAGCACAAACCTTTTTTCTTCTGCGAATAGGGGTTCTCTTTCTCGGAGCGTCGCTTTTTTCTGTCTTGTTAAATGCCATAATTTTGACCTCCTTTTAAATTAGGTTTAATTGAATGGCAAACCCTCGTCTTCCAATCCGTCAGGAATACTCATAAATCCTTCGCTTGCAGCTTCAGTAGGAACAGGCTGTGGAGCCTGGCTTGCCGGAGCCTGCTGCATTGCCGGAGCAGAACCTGCCTGGGCTTTGCTTTCAGCGAATTCCACGTTTTCAACAACCACATCAGTAGTGTAAACCTTCTGGCCATCTTTGTTGTTATAGCTTCCGGTCTGGATTCTTCCTTCAACGCAGAGCTTTGTTCCCTGCTTTGTGTACTTATCGAAAAATTCTGCTGTCTTTCCGAAAGCAACGCAGCTGATGAAATCTGCACTCTGATCTCCGTCACGTTTGAATCTTCTGTCTACTGCGATGGTAAATCTTGCAACTGTAGTGGCATTTTCGTTCTGTGAAACTCTTATGTCAGGATCTCTTGTAAGACGACCCATAAGTATAACCTTGTTCATGGTCTCTCCTTTTTCTGCGAGTGTTTAGTGCCATTACTGCAATACTATTATTCTTCGTCTTCTCTTACAACAAGATATCTGATGACGCCGTCCATGATTCTGAGTTCTTTCTCAAGATCGTTAGGGCATTCAGCGTTATCTGACTCGAAATGTACGAAGTAATAGTATGCTTCGCTCATCTTCTGGATCTCATAAGCAAGTTTTCTCTTGCCCCAGTCATCAACATTAGTTACAGTTCCCTGATATCTCTCAACGAAACCTTTAACTTTCTCGATAACTGCTGCGCGATCCTCGTCTTCGAGCTTAGCACTTACAACGACTGCTATTTCGTATTTGCTCATATCTCGCACCTCCTTTTGGTCTCTGGCCTTCCATCCTGTGGAAAGCAAGGAATATTATCACGGAATGGTATAGTAGCATACCTCCCGCAAGTTTTCAAGAAATATTTCTTTTAAACATTGGAATGGCGGGCTTTTTCTTCAACGGCCCCACTCCGAGAGCCCATGTGCCGAAATAAAGCACCAGCCAGAGGATGATAAATCCGATGCTGAATCTGTAAAGCGAGAAAATTCCCAGGCCGTCCACAATGTGTCCGCCCACAACACTCATGATGACATGGCCGGCGCACTGCATGATGGTGGTAAGTGCCATGGTTGTTGTGGCCAGTCCCTCAGGCGCCATCGCCCTTAAGTATACGGCAGTAGTACCTATGGTAATTCCGCCCGCAAGTCCGCTTAATGATATTGCTGCAAGGATGAGAGCAGGCGTGCTGCATGTCAGATAAACAACAAGCTGAGCCAGTGTCAGGCAGGCAGCAATTGCCTGCAGCAGCGGAAGTGAAACTTTTTTCTTGATAAGCGGGACCAGCGGCATCATGATGATCTCACCTGCCACCCTGATTCCCGATGCGGTGCCTACCAGGGCTTTATCCATCCCCAGTGTTTCTATAAGGTAAACAAGATAGCTGTTTGAAGATGTTCCCAGTGAATTTACAAATGTGAGAAGCACAAATGTTATCAGGAAATAGTTTTTGAACAATCTTCCGAACTGAAGCTTATCGTTTTTCTTTTCTTCATTTTCCTTTGAATCTTCGCGGAAGAATTTAAGATTTCCGGCAAGCAGCGTCATTATGACAACAAAGGCTGCTGCCATGATGAACGGTGCGGAAGAACCGAAGCGGTTGACAATAGGAGTGTAGGCAAAGTTGATGCCGCAGTAGCTGATGCTGATGAAAACCCTTATCGTGCTGAAGTCCAGCTTAGGGGTGCGCAGGGCTGCCTCCACGGAATCAGCCTCAAGCATTCCGTATGAGACCGGCTCAAAAAGACTCATGATAGGTATGATTCCGGCACAAAGAAGGAATGTGGCAATGCGCACATTCTTTAATGCCACAAGAGCAGCCAGAAGAGCTGCCCAGCCTATGGATGCCGTCAGGAACACCCATTTTCTCTGTCTCAGCTTATCGGCAACGGCCCCTGAAACAGGCCTTGCGATGGCCTGAAGAATGCTTGTTGCCGCAAGCACATAACCGCACTCAGCCGCACTGAGACCCTGCTCCTGAAGGAAAAGAACCCTGAATTCATTTACCGCCTGAGCAAGCCCATAAAAGAAAACAACAGCCAGAAGCTGTATTACATTTTTTCGTGACAATGCACTTTTTTCCATATAAAAGTTACTCTCCAGAATATTTCGGTACCTAAATATTTATTATACGCGATGCCGAAAATTCGTCAATAACTTTTATCGCTGTCAGGTTCTGCGCCTTCCGAACATCGGAATGACAGGCTTCTTCTTAAGCACACCCACTCCGAATCCCCATGTGCCGAAGTACAGGACCAGCCAAAGGATTGTGGCATATAAAGCAAATTCATAAAGTGAAAAAATTCCGAAACTGTCAATTATGTGTCCGCCTACCACGCTTGTGGTAATTCGTCCTGCGCATTCCATAATGGTTGTCAGCGCCATTGTGGTGGTGGCCAGACCTTCAGGTGCCATTGCCCTTAAATAAACCGCTATGGTTCCGTATGTTATGCCGCCGGCGAGGCCGCTGAGTGCACATGAGCCCACAACTATAACCGGATTCTTGCAAAAAATGAAAACTATCATCTGCGCTGCCATCATGCAGCCCGCTGTCGCCTGAAGAAGAGGAAGCGATATCTTTCTCTTTATCAGCGGAACCAGGGGCATCATGACTATTTCACCGGCAACACGGATTCCGGTGGCAACTCCCACCAGTGATTTGCTCATCCCCAGGGCTTCTACGAGATAAACAAGATAATTGGATGTTGATACTCCCAGTGAAGTCAGGAAGTTCAGCAGTACAAAAGTAACCAGAAAATAGTTTTTAAAAAGCCTTCTGAAATGAAGCTTTTCGCCTGCCCCGGACGTGGCTTCCGCCGAGCTGCGTCTGAAAGCCCTGAGGCCGTTTGAAAGCAGGATCATGATGACTATAAAGCAGGCTGCCATAAAGAACGGAGCAGATGACCCGAAGCGGTCAACTATCGGTGTATATGCAAAATTAATCAGACAGTAGCTGATGCTTACAAAAACCCTTATGGTGCTGAAGTCCAGTTTTGGAGTGCGCATGGCTGCCTCAACGGAATCTGCCTCAAGCATTCCGTATGTGACAGGTTCAAAAAGATTTACTATCGGTATGATCCCCGCACAAAGAAGAAAGGTGGCAATCCGTACCTGCCTGAGAATAACAAGTGCCGCCAGAAGAACAGCCCAGCCAATGGATGCCGTCAGAAATATTCCGTGCCGCTGCCTGATCTTATCAGCCACTGCTCCGGAAACCGGCCTTGCAATTGCCTCAAGGATGCCCGCTGCTGCCAGGACATAGCCGCATCCGGCTGCACTCAGCCCCTGATCCTGCAAAAAAAGGACCCTGAACTCATTCCAGGCTGACCCAAGGCCGTAAAAAAAAACTACGGCTATAAGCTGTATAACTGTTTTTCTTGACAGTGCACTTTTTTCCACAAAAACTTTTTCTCCGGAATGTTACGTACCAAACGTTTATTATTATTTGCTGCCGCGTTCTTCTTTATCAGAGTATTTTGCATAAACCATGATAAGGGTTACAACTACCATCACGATCTTTGTTCCCATTCTTACGAAGATAGCCAGGTTATTGGCAAATCCGAAACCTGAACCGCTTACAGCACCGATGATTGCCCAGATAAGCTGAGCCGCAACGATTCCCAAGATAACATATGCAGCTCCGAAAGATCTTGCTTTTCCGAAATCCTTCGGGATAGCAAGCAGCTGGAAGCATGAAAAGAGCACTGTATTCATTACCACAATGAATGCGGTTATAATTTCATGTTCTGTTCCGCCTATACGTATAGCTGTACCGATGATGCAGAGCATATTGAATACTGAACAGATAAACATAAATACCGTATACGCAGGTGCAGTGTACTTCTTAAAGCCTCTGAGTGCGTAGTAAGCTGCGGAAACACAAGCCAGAATGGCTACAGCCGCAAGGATCTTCGGCATATCAAATTCATATGACTGAATCAGAACATTGATATTTCCGATGATGCATCCCAGGCACAGAACAACCATAACAACTCCGAGAACGATTCTCTTTTTTTCCATTAATTTTCCCTCTTTCTTTTATTTTTTTCTAACCTTGGAATAATAGCACATCGGCGACAGCAACGTCAAATCGAGAGAATCCTCTTCAAGTCCTTCCCTCGCGACCATAGCACGTCTCGCGGCAACTTATGGTGCAATAAGGCGAGCTATGGGGAATTACGGGAAATCCCGTCCCCGCATAATCGGCTCTGCTCTCACTTCCACCACACCCGCTGTGATCATTGCACGTCTGGCAGCAGCCTATGGTGAAATAAG
>JAZUFV010000071.1:0-11238 GCA_045640845.1 Lachnospiraceae bacterium | reverse complement strand
GACAGCGGAAACTTTGACTGGATGGCTAACAAAGAGAAGTTCCCGGGACTTACAACACCTGATGAGTCATATCATGGAATTGTCTATGCCGAGAAATTCGGCAATGCAGCTTATATCACAAAAGCATGTTCACAGCTTATGCGTGATCTTGGCTGCATTCAGAGTCCGCAGAATGCTTTTTATATAAATCTGGGACTGGAGTCACTCCCTGTACGTATGCAGCGCCATTGTGAGAATGCAATGAAAGTGGCTCAGTATCTTAAAAACCACGAAAAAGTTGCATGGGTAAATTATCCGGGACTTCCTGATGATGAGTATCATGAACTGGCAGAAAAGTATCTTCCGGGCGGAACATGCGGAGTAATGTGCTTTGGCCTTAAGGGCAGCAGGGAAGATGCTGAAAAATTCATGGACAGCCTTGAACTGGCTGACATTGAGACTCATGTTGCAGATGCACACACCTGTCTTCTTCATCCGGCAAGCCATACACACCGCCAGCTGAGCGATGAACAGCTTCTTGAGGCGGGCGTACGTCCTGATCTTATCAGGTTCTCTGTCGGACTTGAAAACGCAGATGATATCATCGCAGATCTTGAAAACGCACTTTCACTTATCTGACGTCAGAATACAGCACAAAAAAAGAACCGCCTGAGCGGTTCTTTTTTGTTTGCAAAAATATTATTTTGTGATAGGAAGATTGAACATCTTGATAGCGTTTTCGTTAGTGATAAGCTCTCTCTCTTCATCAGTGATGTCAAGAGTCTTAACGAACTCAACGCCCTGTCCCATCCAGTTGTAGAATACAGGGAATGATGAACCGAACATAAAGTGATCGGCACCGCAGACCTTGATAGCGCATTCAATCTGAGCCTTGCCCCATGAAGCAGGATGTGTCATATCGAAGAAGATGTTGTTCTTCAGATGGCTCTTGATACGTTCGCTCTCGTTCTCACTAACGTTCAGACGATACATAGCCTCTTTCTTCTTAGGCTTCTTAGGAATAAGAAGATCCTGTGCTGCAAACCAGTTTCCGCCAAGCATTGTATGGATGAACTTAAGGTTTGGAAGCTCATCAAAAAGATCTGAGAATACTTCACGTCCGACAGCAGTAGCCTGGTCAGTTACACGGCCGAGCTCACGGCGAAGGTTGGTGAACTCATATAAACTCTGCCAATGTACCGGAAGAGGAGTGTGATGTGCGATAACAGGGATGTCAAGATCATTGATGACCTTCAGATATGGTCTGAAAGCTTCGTCATCAAGATAGAGCTGTCCGTAATGGCATGCAAACTGTACGCCGACGCAGCCAAGTTCCTTAACGCAGCGCTCTAACTCATAGATGTTTTCCTTGCCGCCCCATGGTGGAACGCAGGCAGTTGTGAAGATACGGCCGTTTGATCCCTTGCTGATCTTGTATGCATTGTCGTTTACAACTTTGCAGGTATCAAGACGGAGCCATTCCTGCCATACAGGAACACGCATGATCGCATAGTCAACTCCGGCATCGTCCATAGCTTTAAGCTTTGCTTCAAGATTGTAGTCACCTTCAACATAGTTAAGGTTCTGATATCCCTTAGGTTTTTCAAGGATGATCTGACGCTGTCCGCCTTCAGTTTCGCCAAGACGGGCGATTTCACCGAATCCGCGTGGTGCAGTCGTCAGGAACCCGTTAAGGACTTCTTCATTAGTGAAGAGGTCTTCAGGAAGATGATGAACATTGATATCAACTATCATTTATATTTACCTCCAAATAATAATAAACCAGTTAAGATAATAAAGATTTTTGTCTAGTGAATTTTAAGTGAAATTTTAAAATTTTACAAGTTCTTTTTGTGGCGGAATGATAAGCAGGGTGGTAAAATGGCTTTGTATTTTGTTTAGGAGAAACGGCTCGTGGTAAAAAAGATTTTATTAATAGCTACGTATGTACTGCTTACCGCACTGGTGGTTTTGCTCATATATGAAAATAAGCTTCTCAGCGATAATGTTGATGTTCTTCAGGGAAAACTGAAAAATGCACCGGTGGAGAAGGAGTCCGGTTCAGGGCAGCCGGAGGCTTCTTCGGATCAGACAGCTCCTTTGATAGATGGTGTAAAGAATATAACGATCCATGTTGGAGAAACCGTATCATACAAGAGCGGGATAACAGTATCTGATGATACGGATTCCCAGCCTCAGCTTGAAATAGATTCAAGCAATGTTGATACGTCAAAGGTGGGGGCTTATGTTGTAATTTACAAAGCGTCTGATGCTGCCGGAAATATTGCCGTGGATGCGGCAACAGTCAGTGTAATAGATAAAGATGCAGTAACACTTGAGCAGGCGAATGCACTTGCTGATACGATTCTTGCCCAGACAATAAAACCTGAAATGACAGATTACCAGAAGCTCTGGGCTGTATGGCATTTTATACATAACATTGGCTACACTGAGGTGGATTACGGAGTGGCAGATGATTATCTTGAAAATGCGTACTATTTCCTTAAGGAACTGAAGGGAAACTGCAGATGCTTTTACGGAGCCAGCAAACTTCTCCTTGAAAGGCTGGGATACAAAACTCAGATGGTACATAACAGTGAAGACGCGGAAAGGAACCATTACTGGAACCTTGTAAGTGTCGACGGCGGGCAGGAATGGTACCATTTCGATCCTACAGACTGGAACTGGAATGAAGAAGGCGGACAGATGTGCATGGTCTGTGATGATACACTTTGGGAGTATGCACAGATGCATGGCTTTGAAGGACATGATTGGGACCGCAGCCTGTATCCGAAGACACCTGACCATGATTATTATCAGTAAAATACAGATACCGAAAAGGTCCGGCATAAGCCGGACTTTTTTATGTCCTGTTTTGCTTGACTTTAGCATACTAAACTGATAAAGTTTTATGCATCTTAATATTATTGGGTGAAACCCGAAAGGTGAAAGAAATGAAAAAAGTATTATCAGTTTTATTAGTAATAGCAATGGTTGCAGCTCTTGCTGCCTGCGGATCAGCCGCTTCAGGAGAAAAGGCTGCAGAATCTGATTCTGCCAAAATAGAGAAAGCCGGAAAGCTTATTGTCGGAATCACAGATTTTGCTCCGATGGATTACAAAGAAGGCGAAGAGTGGATCGGATTTGATGCCGACATGGCAAAGGCTTTTGCAAAAAGTCTTGGTGTTGAAGCTGAATTTGTTGAGATCGAGTGGGACAACAAGGTTCTTGAACTTGAAGCCGGAACGATCGACTGCGTATGGAACGGCATGACACTTACACCTGAAGTTACAAGTGCTATGGATTGCTCAGCTGCATACTGCAACAATGCACAGATAGTAGTTGTTCCGGAAAAGATTGCGGATGATTACAGAGATGAAGAGGCTGTAAAAACTCTGAATTATGCAGTTGAATCAGGAAGTGCCGGCCAGCAGGCTGCTGATGATATGGGTGCAAGCTTCGTTGAAGTTACAAACCAGGCTGCAGCGCTTATGGAAGTTGCTGCCGGAACCGCTGATGCAGCCATCATTGATGCCCTTATGGCCGATGCAATGATCGGACCTGGAACCAGCTATGAAGATCTTACAACAACTCTTCCGCTTACTTCAGAAGAGTACGGCGTTGGTTTCCGTAAAGGATCTGACCTGGTTGAAAAGCTTAACCAGTTCTTTAAAGATGCATATGCTGACGGCAGCATGATCGAATGCGCTGAACAGTATTATGTACTTAAAGCACTCATCGAGCAGAAATAATATCAACATTTGCAGGATTACCCCGGGAGTGGGACACCACTCCCGGAATTTTTAATAAATAAGGAAAAAGCATGGAACAGTTTGGACAGCAGCTGCCGGTTGTACTGAATGCCCTCAATGTGGGCTTCCTTCAGACACTGAAGCTATTTGCAGTCACGCTTGTAGGTGCAATACCGCTGGGACTTCTTATAGCACTGGCTGAAATTTCAAGAATAAAGGTACTTAAAGGGATTTTTAAAGTGATCATCTGGATAGTCAGAGGAACTCCTCTCATGATCCAGCTGCTCATCATTTTCTATTTTCCAGGACTGGTATTCGGTAATAATATCTGGGGAAACGGCGAAACCGGACGATTTGTTGCTGCGGCCGTCGCTTTCATTTTTAATTATGCATGTTATTTTGCCGAGATATTCAGGGGCGGAATCCAGGGCGTGCCTATAGGCCAGGAGGAGGCAGGCAGAGTCCTGGGCATGTCAAAGTCCCAGATATTCTTCAAAGTCAAGCTTCTTCAGATGGTGAAGAGGGTTGTTCCTCCTATGTCAAATGAGATACTTACCCTTGTTAAAGACACCTCACTTGCCAGGATAATAGCCCTTCAGGAGATCATCTGGGCAGGACAGTCATTCCTTAAGGGATCTCAGGGAATCTCAGGTGCCATCTGGCCTTTGTTCTTTACGGCGCTTTATTACCTGATCTTCAACGGCATTCTTACGCTTGTCCTTGGAAAGATAGAAAAGAAACTTGAATTTTTCAGATAGGAGGAGAGAAATGGCCATACTTGAGGTTGAGCATCTCGGAAAATCTTTCGGGAAAGCTGAAGTTTTAAAAGACATTTCCTTCTCGCTTGAAGAAGGAGAATCTGTTTCCATAATCGGTTCTTCGGGAAGCGGAAAGACAACGCTTCTCAGGTGCCTTAATTCATTGGAAACCCCAAGCTGCGGAATTATCAAAGTAAGAGGAAAAACAGTTTTTGATGCCTCTCTGCAGTCAGAACTTTCCGAGGCACAGAAAAGAGAAAACGCCCTCCATTTCGGACTGGTATTTCAGTCTTTCAACCTTTTTCCGCAGTATACTGCGCTCGGAAATGTAAAGCTGGCAAGGGAAGTGGCAGCAAAAAGCCTTCCGGAATATAAAACAAACAGAAAGCAGATTCTGGAGGAGATTGAAGCAAACGCTGTTTCGCTTCTTGAGACGATGGGACTTAAGGAGAAGATGGGACTGTATCCTCATCAGCTTTCAGGAGGACAGTGCCAGAGAGTTGCCATAGCCAGAGCGCTTGCCATGAAACCGGATATCCTGTGTTTTGATGAACCTACATCTGCACTTGACCCTGAGCTTACCGGAGAAGTACTTAAGGTAATCCGGGAACTGGCGGACCAGCATATGACTATGGTAATTGTCACACATGAAATGGAATTTGCCCGTGATGTTGCAAAGCAGACCATCTTTATGGACAGGGGAGTCATCTGTGAACAGGGAGAGTCCAGAGAACTGTTCGCAAATCCTAAGGAAGAAAGAACAAAACAGTTCCTTTCAAGATACAACAGTTAAGTTAAATTGAATATTCTCCCGCTGTTATGATAAAATGACAGCGGGAGTTTTTTATGCAGATTATTAGTTTAGATAAAATAGATTCAACAAATATATACGCCCGGAACATGATCAGAAATAGAGATGTTTCCGGCCCGTTTTTAGTTACGGCAAAAGTTCAGACCAAAGGGAGGGGAAGACTGGACAGAACATTTGACAGTCAGACGGGAGGCCTGTATATGTCTTTTTGCGTTCCGTTTGCTGATATGGTTTCTTTTCCGGTCACAAGCCTGCCGATACTGGCATCCCTTGCCGTATCAGATGCCATCAACAGGGAACTGGAGAAAGGCGGGAGCATTCTTAAGACAAAAATCAAGTGGCCTAACGATATTTTCCTCTGCGGGAAAAAGATAGCGGGTATTCTGACTGAAGGAATAACATTTAAACAGACATTCTGGACAGTTTTCGGAATCGGGGTAAACATAAGCAACAGTCTTCCGGAAGAACTTGCACAGGCAGGTACATTATGCGGCCTTGCAAACATCTCCCCGGATCCTCAAAAGCTATCTGCTGATATTGCGGAGGAACTTTTAAAAGTGATAGACCTGGCCCCTTGCGATTGTGAAAGGATGATAAAGCTTATTGAAAACCGGTGCCTTACAATTAACAACAGGGTAAAGTGTGAGAGCACCGGCAATGAAGGTACGGCATGCGGGATACGTCCTGACGGATCTCTTATCCTGAAAAAAGATGACGGAACCGATGAATATGTTAATTATGGTGATGTTACGGTGTTGACTTTAGCACTTTAGCGTGATAAACTGCTAAAGTTAATAAAACCGAAGGAGATATTTATGAATCTGGATAATTCAGTATTACGAAGTGATGAGAAGATCATCATAACCCTCAGAAGCCTGTACAGCAGCTTTGGCTATAAGCAGTACAAGATGAGCAGATTTGAGGAATATGATTTTTATGCCAGGAACAAGAACTTCCTTGTTTCTGACCGCATAATCACTTTTAATGATACAAACGGTAAGCTGCTGGCAATGAAGCCGGATGTGACTCTTTCAATAATCAAGAGCACAAAGGACGAACCGGGCACATTAACGAAGCTTTACTATAATGAGAATGTTTACAGGGATGATGAAGAGCAGGGCGGTTTCCGTGAGATAATGCAGGCAGGTCTTGAGTGCATCGGTGACCTTTCACCGGCCGACATCTGTGAGGTGGTTAAGCTTGCTGCCAAAAGCCTTGAGGAGATAAGCGCAGAAAGCGTTCTTGAAATATCTCATCTGGGCATAATGTCATCGCTGGTTAATCAGCTTGACCTTGATCCTGATTCTGAAGGAGTACTTTATAAAAGCATAAGTGAGAAGAACACAGATGCCATTGCAAAGCTTGGAGGAGATCCTTCCCTGAACGGAGCAATAAAGGAACTCGCGCTTCTTTACTGCGACGCCAAGGATGCACCCGGCAGGATAACCGATGTGCTTGGAAGGTATGGACTTCTTGAAAATAATGCGGAGCTTAAGACTGCAATATCGGAGCTTTCGGGACTGGTAAACAATCTTGGATGCGATGTCTCCGGCAGAATAATGGTGGATTTTTCCATTACAAGTGATCTTAAGTATTACAACGGAATAGTTTTCAGCGGTTTCATTGACGGAATTCCTGCAAGAGTCCTTTCAGGCGGACAGTATGACCGGCTGATGAAACGCATGGGCAGAAAATCAGGTGCCATCGGTTTTGCCGTATACATGGATAAACTTGAAAGAGTCGGTGACGCTGAAAAGCTTACCTCAAACATAATCATTCCAAAGGAGGACCGCTTCCTTAATGTGGCACTTCCGAAGGGCAGGCTGGGTGAGAAGGTTTACGATATGTTTGCCAAAGCCGGTTTTGAATGTCCTTCAATTCTTGAAAACAACAGAAAACTGATATTTGAAAATAAAGAAAGACAGGTGCGCTACTTCTGGGCAAAGCCTTCAGACGTGGCTATTTATGTTGAAAGGGGAGCAGCAGATATAGGTGTTGCCGGAAAAGATATTCTGCTTGAATATGAGCCGGATGTTTATGAACTGCTTGACCTTAACATTGGAAAGTGCAGAATGTGCGTGGCAGCTCCTGAGGGATATGCAGATAATCCGGAGCATACTTTAAAGGTGGCAACAAAGTTCTCAAATATAGCACGCGGATACTATGCATCCATTGACCGCGACATAGATATCATACATCTTAACGGATCAATAGAAATAGCGCCTATAATAGGGCTTTCCGACGTTATCGTCGATATAGTTGAGACGGGAACCACCCTTAAGGAAAATAACCTGAAGGTATATGAGGAAATCGTACCTATAAGCGCAAGACTTATAGCAAACAAGGCAGGTTATAAGTTCAATGCCGAGAAGATAATGAAAATACAGAAAGAACTGTCACTGATGGTTACGGAGTAAAAAAATGATAAAGATATTAAAGTACAACGAAGTTTCAAATGAAGAAATCTTTGCAAGAACGGAGCAGAAGACCGATATAGGAGGAATAGTGGCAGATATCATTGCCAATGTCCGCAAAAACGGAGATGCTGCGTTAAAGGAATATACTGCAAAGTTTGACAAAACGGAGCTGGAAGATCTGTGTGTATCAAAGGAAGAAATGGAGGAAGCCCTGAGGCTTGTTGAACCGAAGTTTCTTGAAATCCTTGAAAAAGCTGCGGCAAATATCAGAAAGTTTCATGCAAAACAGGTGCGTCAGGGATTTGAGATTAAAGAGGCAGACGGAACAGTCATCGGCCAGAAGATCACTCCTGTTGATAAGGCGGGGCTTTATGTTCCGGGAGGTACGGCTGCTTATCCTTCAACAGTTCTGATGGATTCCATTCCTGCAAAGATTGCAGGCTGCCCGCAGGTTGTTATAACCACGCCTCCGGGAAAAGACGGAAAAGTGAATCCGGCAATACTGGCGGCAGCACATGTGGCAGGTGTTGACAGGATTTATAAGGTCGGCGGTGCGCAGGCAATTGCAGCTCTTGCGTACGGAACAGAAACAATACCAAAGGTAGATAAGATCGTGGGACCGGGAAATGCCTTTGTTGCTGAAGCAAAGAAGCAGGTATTCGGAGCTGTCTCAATAGATATGATCGCCGGACCGAGTGAAATTCTTGTTGTATCGGACGGAAAATCAAATCCTAAATATGTTGCAGCAGACCTCCTTTCACAGGCAGAACATGACAAAATGGCAAGCGCAGTTCTTGTTACAGACTCTGAAGAGCTTGCACAGGCTGTAAGCGATGAACTTGAAAGACAGATCCCTCTTCTTGACAGGGCTGAGATAGCAAGGGCATCGATCGATACAAACGGTAAAATAATCGTTGCCGAAACAATAGACACGGTAATTGAAATTGCCAATGAGATCGCACCGGAGCATCTTGAATTATGTGTTGATGATCCGTTTAAATATCTGCCGGCCATCCGCCATGCAGGTTCAATTTTCATGGGACGCATGTGTCCGGAAGCCCTTGGCGATTATTTTGCAGGACCTAACCACACACTGCCTACCAGCGGAACCGCTAAGTTTTCAAATCCGCTGTCGGTGGATGATTTTGTCAAGAAGACACAGTATACTTATTACACAAAAGAAGCGCTTTCAGAAGTTGCGTATGATATAGCATATTTTGCTGAAAAAGAAGGACTCACCGCACATGCAAAGAGCGCAGTTATAAGATTCGAGGAATAAAATGAGCAGATTTTTCAATGCCGCATATAAAGATCTTATCCCATATACTCCGGGTGAACAGCCTAAGGAGGGGGAATATATCAAGCTGAATACGAACGAGTCTCCTTTTGCTCCTCCGGAAGATGTTACGGAAGCTGCCAAAAATGCCAGAACTCTTAACCTGTATTCAGACCCTCTCTGTGCAGATCTGATCAGCAAAATAGCAGAGATATACGACGTGGAAAACGACTGCGTCATAGTAAATAACGGGTCTGATGAGAGTCTGTTATTTGCTTTTGAGGCATTCGGCGGAGAGAGCGGAGCCGCATTTGCAGACCTTACATACGGTTTTTATACGGTGTTTGCCGATTTTACGCATACGCCTTATGTTGAGATACCTCTTAAGGATGATTTTACGATAGATCCGGATGATTACACCGGACTTGGAAAAACAATATTTATTGCAAACCCGAACGCACCGACTGGACTGGTGCTTCCGCTTTCCGAAATTGAAAAAATAGTAAAGTCAAATCCGGATAACATTGTGGTAGTTGATGAAGCCTATGTTGATTTCGGAGGTGAAAGCGCAATTCCTCTTACAAAAAAATATGATAATGTGCTTGTTACCAGGACATTTTCAAAATCACGCTCCATGGCCGGTGCAAGGCTTGGTTTTGCCATAGGAAACAGAGAACTTATCAGAGACCTTAATACTATCCGGTTTTCAACAAACCCTTATAATGTGGATTCCATGACTCTGGCAGCCGGGCTTGCAATGCTGAACCATGAAGATATTACAAAGAAGAACTGCCGGGAAATAGCCGAAACCAGGGAGTATACAAAGAAACGTCTTGAAGAAATGGGATTTTCCGTTACAGATTCCAGGACAAACTTTGTATTTGCCGTTCATCCTGAACTTGAGGGAGAAGAATTTTACAAAGAGCTTAAGGAAAGAAAAATACTGGTACGCCATTTCGGGAATGAGCGTATCTGCCAATATAACAGAATAACCGTGGGAACCAGAGAACAGATGGACAGATTCCTTGAGGTTACAAAGGAAATACTTTTGGAGAAGCAAAAATGAGAACAGGTGAAGTAAACAGAAAAACAAATGAAACAGACATACAGCTGAGCCTCAATCTTGACGGTACGGGAAAGAGCAGCATCGATTCCGGATGCGGTTTTCTTGACCATATGCTGACATTGCTTTCAGGCCATTCAAAATTTGATCTTTCTGTCACCTGCAAAGGTGATACATATGTTGATTATCATCACACAGTGGAAGATATCGGTATAGCTCTTGGAGAAGCTTTCCTTGAAGCAATAGGCGATAAGAAGGGAATCAACCGTTACGGGGATTCCATCACTCCTATGGATGAAACCCTTGTTATGAGTGCTGTTGATATTTCAGGAAGAGTATTCTTAAATTTTGATCTTCCGATCCCTACGGAAAAAGTGGGGGATTTCGATACAGAGCTTGTACAGGAATTCTGGCTGGGCTTTGTAAGAGCTGCAAAAGTGACCCTGCATATAAAGAAGTTTGTGGGAACAAATTCACATCATATAATCGAAGGCGCTTTCAAATCAGTCGCAAGGTCTTTAAAGAAGGCCGCTGCAATAGATGAAAAGAGTAAAGATGCACTTCCTTCAACAAAGGGGGTTCTGTAATGCTTGCCATTGTTGATTACGGAGTTGGAAATCTTTTTTCACTTGTTTCGTCATTTGATGCCATCGGTGTTAAGGCTGAAATAACCAAGGAACCTGAGAAGGTAAGAAAGGCCGATCATGTGATACTTCCCGGAGTGGGTGCTTTCAGGGATGCGGCGGCAAAGCTGGAAAGCTGCGGAATGGCAGATCTTATAAAAGAAATTGCCAAAGAAGGTAAGCCTGTAATGGGTATTTGTCTTGGCATGCAGCTTTTGTTTGAAAAGAGCCTTGAGTTTGGTGTGTATAAAGGACTCGGGCTTGTAAACGGAACTGTAAGCCCGCTGGAAGGCGTTGTTGATCCTTCGCTTAAAGTTCCTCAGATGGGGTGGAATGCACTGGATATTGTGAAGGAAAGTCCGATATTCAGATACATAAAAAACGGGGACTACGTTTATTTTGTGCATTCTTATTACGGGACAGGCTGCAGTGATGTGATTGCAAACTGCGATTACAGCATTCCTGTAACGGCAGCGGTGCAGAGGGAAAATGTTTTCGGCTGCCAGTTCCATCCGGAAAAAAGCGGAACAGTGGGCCTGAACATTCTTAAGGCATTCTG
>JAZUFV010000070.1:0-11629 GCA_045640845.1 Lachnospiraceae bacterium | reverse complement strand
TGGCTACGATCCGACTTATGATGCGCCCGTCCATGACAATGACACAGCCAATAGGCACTTCGCCTATTGCCGATGCCTTCTTTGCCTGTTTTATGGCTTCCTTCATGAACTTTTCTTCACGCGTGAATTTTTTCATTTTTCATACAAACGGGGTGCCCTCAGGGACACCCCGCATCTTTAAATAACTGTGATCGTCAATAAGCGGCAACCTTTTCCCATGTCTGTTCATTTTCCTGTCCCAGCTGCCAGAAGGCAACTCCGGCCGGATTGAACTGTTTTACAAGGCTGAGCTTTCTTTCAATGGTATCCTCATCTTCAGCCCAGGCATTTGCCTGTTTGCTGCCGTATGCATAGGATGCATGGTAAACGCCCAGCTCCTCGTCCCACTCAGGGGAGATATCTATCTGGTTAAACAGATCCCAGATATCGTGCATGGAATATTCGGTTCTTGAAAGATCACCGTTTTCTTCTGTGTACCATATTCTTGAGTAGAATGGTAATGCTGCTACAATTTTTTCCGGTGCGACCTTTGAAGTTGAAAGTTCCATAACTTCCTTGACGAAAGGAAGAGATGAGTTAGGTCCTATCTCTCCGCTTCCCAGGTAATCATCATAGATCATGATCACAACATAGTCGCAGAGTCTTCCCTGTTCTTCAATATGGTAGCATGCGTTGAAGTCATAAGGAGCGTAGTTATCAACCGAAAGATACAGTCCCTCCTTGCGGCATCTGATGGAAAGCTCCCTTAAGAACTGGATGAAATCTTCTCCGTATTCGTTGTCAATGCGCTCAAAGTCAACATTTATTCCGTCAATTCCCTTTGAGAGCATGTCACCCACAAGAGTCTCTATCATCTTGGTTCTTACCGTGGTCCTGGTGAGTGCCTGCTCGGCAAACTCATAGTCTTCATCGCTGAACAGTGCCCATACAAGGTATCCGTCTTCATGAGCGCTTCTCACAAAGTCCTCATCCGAAAGCATTGTTATTCCGCCGTCACCGTCTGAGAGGAAGTACCATGTCGGTGAGTATACATTTATGGCCGTATCTCTTGTATATGCGTAATAATTGTCGTTTCCGGCCATGGAATAAATGCCTGCCCAGCCAAGCTTAACAGTCTTTCCTGTATTCAGTGAGGTATATTCCGGCTCAGTAATATCGCCTTCGCGGGTAACTGTGTACGGTTCGGTAAGAGCATGGGTATCAACATAGCCTACCCATCCTTCTTCGCTGACCACCTTTGCCCAGTCGCCAACCTGCTCGCCCACGATCATAAGCTTGCTGCCTTTATCAACAGTGCCCACAACTTCGCTTTTCTTTGTGACGGAAATATCCTCTTCAAGGACTCTCAGCCAGGTCTTCTCAGTGGTATCAACAAACTGTGCAGTTCCTTTGTTTGTGCTTATTACCAGCCTTGCCGGCTCCTGATATGCTTTAAATGAAGCTCCGCTGAATTCATCCACAAAATCAACTGCAAGGAACACTTCACCGTTTTTGATGATGACAGGTGCGTAATCTGTTCCCACCTGCTGTCCGTCAACAGTGTAATAACTGAGTTCAGGACCTGTTTCAATCACCTGAAGGGCGTTTGCAAAAATAACCCTCTGTTCGGTATCGTCAAAGTAGAATCTTTCATCAACCTTATCCAATACGATGTTACGGTTAATGTATACATGCCCGTCATCTTCAGTGTATGCCCGTTCGTCAAGGATCTCTCCGTCTATGACGATGGCCATTTCTTTTGCTGTGGCCGCATCACGGCCTGTCATTGCATTGATCTTAAGATTATAGTAATACTCCAAGTCAGTTATCTTTGTAGACGGAGCATTTTCAGCAATTTTGATTGTTATGAAGATAGCGGCTGCCAGCACTATGACAATAGCAAGGACGATGATCCACGGGTTAACCCTTCTCCTTCTTCTGCGTCTTCTCTTTGCTGCCATTTCAATTTCTCCTATTTCAGTGAACAAAACATCAAGGTATTATATCACCATCCGGCAGGTAAATCAATGTGGTCAGTTTGGTCAGAGTTCTCTCCCTATTGTCTGTGTACCGGACGGAAATTGAAAAAGCAGGTGTTATAGGCGCCGCTGGCTCCATAATCTTTCATGTAACCGCCGTCTTCATTGAATACGCATGCGCCTGCGATGTCTCCGGGCGTGCTCAAAGTCCCGTCAAGCTGAAGCTCAATTCCGCAGTCCCTGGCCTTTACAAGGTCTTCCTTAAGGCTCAGATATTCTATGAATCTGCGCTTATCTCCATTGGTCATGTTTTTCCTCCTTTCAGAAAGATTTGCAAGAGGCCCTTTAAGGTGCGGATGTGATAATATTCCGGACCCCGTGCATACGCATAAGAAATGAGTCCAAATAAAACAAAAAGTTACTGGAAATTCCGGATCTGAAAGCATTGATCCGATTTGAAAATAGTTGAATGTAAGAATGTTGAAATGCCGCTTAAAAATAAACAACGACTCTCTTTCTTACGCATGATTATCTTATCATTTTTAATATTGATTTTTCAAGTCATTTAAAGTATTCTTTTCCTATGAAAATTGAGCAGATAAACGAAAACCAGATAAAGTGCACACTCACAAGGGCAGACCTGGCCAGCCGCCAGATCCGCTTAAGCGAGCTCGCTTACGGTACAGAGAAGACCCGGGACCTTTTTGAAGACATGATGGACCAGGCCTTTACTGAATTCGGTTTTGAAGCAAGTGATCCTCTTATGATCGAAGCAATACCGGTATCAATGGACTGCATAGTCCTTATGATCACCCGTGTTGATGAGCCTGACTCAGTAGATCAGGAATTCGCCGGTCTGTCAAATATCACAGAGTTCATCATGCCTGATATGGATGAAAGGGAAGCTGAACTCGAAGATCTTTTGGACAGCCTTGCTGATGATCGCTTCCTTGAAGACGGGATTCTTCCTGCTCATGCAGCACCATCGGTTCCCGAATGCACGCCGGAAACTAAACCAGGTAACTTAAAGGCTCCCCTTGAAATGATCTACTCATTCAGGGATTTTGAAACCTGCATTGATTTTGCGCACAAAGCTGACCCGTCCTTTACCGGAAAAAGCTCACTTTACAGAGAATCAGAAACCGGAACTTATTTTATGATACTCGTAAACTGTACAAAGCAGACAGCCGCTTTCGGAGCCGTATGCAGCCTTGCTTTGGAATATGGCAGCAAGGAACCTACGGGTTTTGCCAGGAGTGCGTATATCGAGGAACACTTTGAAAAAATAATTCCGGCAAAGGCACTTCAGAAACTTGCCCTTGTATAGTTGTGTGCTCTTATTTCTCTTAAAAATCTTGTAATGGAATTTGACGGAAACCGCGTCCTTGATTCCATCAACCTTGACATTGAAGACAAGACATTTATGACCTTGCTCGGCCCTTCGGGCTGCGGTAAAACCACGACTCTCCGTATCATGGCAGGATTTCAGACTCCTACCGGCGGAGATGTTTTATTTAACGGGACAGATATAAAAGGTGTTCCGGCCTACAAACGCCAGATCAACACAGTTTTCCAGAATTATGCGCTTTTCCCTCACCTCGATGTTTATGATAACATCGCTTTTGGTCTGCGCATTGCAAAACTTCCGGAGAAGGAGATTGACAGGCGCGTCACGGAAATGCTTGAGTCTGTTTCCTTAAAAGGCTTTGAAAACCGCAAGATCGACTCCCTTTCAGGCGGTCAGCAGCAGCGTGTGGCCATTGCCCGTGCCCTCATCAACCGTCCTAAAGTTCTTCTTCTGGACGAGCCTTTGGGAGCTCTTGACCTGCGTCTCCGCAAAGACATGCAGAATGAGCTGAAGCGCATCCAGCAGGAAGTAGGCATCACCTTCGTTTATGTAACGCATGACCAGGAGGAAGCTCTCGCCATGTCCGACAAGGTGGTTGTCATGGACGGCGGAAAAATCCAGCAGATCGGCACTCCTGAAAGCATCTACAATGAACCGGCAAATGCGTTCGTTGCAGACTTCATAGGTGAATCAAATATCATAGCCGGCACCATGCTTTCCGACTATAAGGTCAGAATGTTCGGCCGCCAGTTTGACTGCGTTGACAAAGGCTTTGAACCAAATGAGGCTGTAGACGTTGTCATCCGTCCCGAAGATATCAAGATCGTTCCTGCCGATGCAGGCCATCTTTGCGGAACGGTCACATCCGTCACATTCAAAGGCGTTCATTACGATACTATTGTTGATTTCAAAGGCTTCAAGTGGCTCATCCAGACCACCGGTTATCATCCGGAAGGCGAGCTTATAGGCATCCGCCTTGATCCTGATGACATCCACATCATGAAGAAGAGTGAGTATTCGGGAATGTTCGGTGATTACAGTTCATATTCAGCTGAGTATGACGAGATCTCCGAGGCTGAACCTGAAGAGGAGGAGTAAGCCGGTGAACCGTAAGGTACTTGCAGTTCCGTACATTGTATGGATGCTGCTCTTTACAATAATTCCTTTGGGCATAGTCATTTTCTATACTTTCACCGATTCACAGACCGGTGTCTTTTCCCTTGCAAACCTTTCGGGGATACTTGACTATGCAACCATTTTCCTGCGTTCGATATGGCTGAGCGTTGCTGCCACTATCATCTGCCTTGTGGTGGGTTATCCTGTGGCCTACGCCATCGCCCAGTGCAAGCCGCGCACGCAGAGCATCCTTCAGATGCTTATCATGCTCCCTATGTGTATGAGCTTCCTGCTGCGTACGCTCGCGTGGGTTGCCCTTCTTGAAGATACGGGAATAATCAATTCAATACTTGCATCCCTCGGCATAAGCGCCCTGCCGCTCATAAGAAACAGCGGAGCGGTTATACTGGGAATGGTATATAACTATCTGCCGTATATGATCCTTCCGCTTTACACAAGCATAATGAAGATCAGCCCGCGGCTTATAGAAGCTGCCGAAGACCTGGGCTGCAACAAGCGCAAGGTCCTTTCAAAGGTCATCTTCCCCCTTTCCCTTCCGGGAGTCGCATCGGGAATCACCATGGTCTTTGTTCCTGCAGTTTCCACATTCTACATCTCACAGAAGCTGGGTTCCCCGGGTTCTGTAATGGTGGGCGATATCATCGAGTCCCAGTTCAAAGGCGCCTATAACCCTAACCTGGGCGCGGCTCTTTCGCTTATACTGATGATTCTCATCTTTATCTGCGTGGGCATATCAAACCACTTTACCAAATATGATGATGAAGGAGGCCTGTCATGAAAAAAGCATCCAAAGTCATCACCGTGATAGTTTTCATTTTCCTGTATCTGCCTATACTGCTGCTTGCGGTTGCATCATTTAATTCAGGAAATGACCTTGCGGTCTTCCGCGAGTTCACATTTAACCAGTATGCGGAGCTTTTCAAGGATACCGATCTTTTAGGCCTTCTTCTTAACTCCGTGATCATTGCCCTGTCTTCAACCGCCATCGCTACCATCCTCGGCACCATGGCATCCATGGGCATTTACAACATGCGCGGAAAGATGCGCTCACTTGTCATGGGCATGACAAACATACCTATGACAAACCCGGATATCGTAACAGGTGTTTCCCTCGCCCTTATGTTTGCATTTACGGGAACCCTCATCCGCACCAATTCCATCCTGGGATTCGGGACACTGCTCATCGCACACGTGACATTCAACCTGCCTTATGTCATCCTGAATGTCATCCCTAAGCTTCACCAGATGGATCCAAACCTCACCGAGGCCGCACTTGACCTTGGCTGCACTCCTTTAAAGGCATTCTTTAAAGTGACTATTCACGAGATCCTTCCGGGAATCGTGGCAGGTGCTCTCATGAGCCTTACCATGTCCCTTGATGATTTCGTAATTTCATACTTTGTAACCGGCTCAAGCTTCGTAACGCTTCCTGTAGAAATATACAACTACACCAAGAAGCCTGTTCATCCGAAGCTTTATGCCCTGTTCACGCTTATGTTCATTGTCATCCTCATTCTCATGATAGTCATGAACGTCATTCAGGGAAAAGAAAAACATAAGCATGCAAAACCTCACAGGGTAACGGAGGCGGTATAATGAAAAAAATAATTGTATCGGTAATCTCCGCCCTTATAATCTTCTCAGCCGTTGTCTTTCCTGCAGGGAAAGCACAGGCTGAAGAAAACATCACTCTCACGGTTTATAACTGGGGACAGTATATTTCCGACGGAACAGACGGATATATAGACGTCATCAGGGAATTTGAGGCGGAATACCCGTATATCAAGGTAAATTACATCACCTTTGACAGCAATGAGACCATGTACACCAAGCTGAAGACCGGCGGTGCCACATATGACGTAATCATTCCTTCAGACTATATGGTGGAAAAGTTGATCAAGGAAGATATGGTGCTTCCTATCGATTTTGAAAACGTTCCGAACTATCAGTATCTGGACGATTCCTTTAAAAACATGGCATACGATCCGGAGAATAAATACTCCGTCCCGTATACATGGGGATATGTAGGCATCATCTACAACAGCCGTTACGTCAATGAAGATGATGTGACCGGATGGGAGCTTCTGTGGAACCCTACATACGCCGGTAAGATTCTGATGTTTGATAACCCGCGCGATGCTTTTGCCATAGGTGAATCGCTGCTGGGATACAGCCTCAACACATCTGATCTGGATGAGATGAGCGCCGTTACCGAAAAGCTTAAAGAGCAGAAGAACCTGGTGCAGGCATACGTTATGGACCAGATCTTCGACAAGATGGAAAGAGGAGAGGCGTGGATAGCGCCATACTACGCAGGCGATTATCTGACAATGGTTGAGGAGAATGAAGACCTTTCCTTCTTCGCGCCTGATCAGGGCTTCAACCTTTTTGTGGATGCCCTCTGCATTCCTTCAAGCTGTCAGCATAAAAAAGAGGCTGAAATGTTCATAGACTTTGTGAGCAGACCGGATATCAACGGGCAGAACCTGGAATACCTCGGCTACTCCACACCGTTCTCAGCTGCAAAAGAATATATGGATGAAGAAGTTGCCGGAAATGAGATCTCATATCCGGATCAGGAGCTTCTTTCACACGGCGAAGCTTTTGCCGCTCTCTCCGATCAGGGTAACCAGCTGATGAACGAGCTCTGGCTGAGCGTGAAGACTGATGACAGCCAGCTGACCGTATATCTCATTGTCACCGGCGTTGCCATAGTACTGGTGATAGCCCTGTGGCTGTTCTTCAAGATCAGGAAGGCCCGTGCCAAAGCCCGCCGCTGCAGCGCAGAGTAAGAATAATCAGGCAGCATTCACAAAATGCGCAGGACATGATAAAATGCAGAAAAGGAGGTAGAGCTATGATACTTTCATTAAATGGTTTATACGGTTCCGGCGGAAACGAAATAGCCTATAAGCTGGGAGAAATCCTGGGATATAAGGTTTATAACAATGAGCCTGTAGATAAGGCTATGGCGGATTCAGATGTTGATATGCTGAAATCCACTTTGGAATATTATGACGAAAGCGAGAGTGCTTTTGCAAAGAATCCGGTAAGCCCGGTTTCCAGAGCAGTTCTGGCACTCCAGATGGATACTCTCCCGATCTCGCAGGCTGAAAAGGCCAATGTATTCTGGGAAGCCCAGTCCGAAGAAATTGAAAATGAAGCCAAGGAAGGCAATGCCATTTTCGTGGGAAAATGTTCCAGCCACATTCTGTCAGGCAGAGAGGACACATTAACATTCTTCTTTACAGCCAGCCTTGATTCCCGCATACGCAGGATATGCGAAAAATACTCAATAGAGGATAAGCGCAAAGCAGAAAAGATCGTAAATAAGACTGACAAGAAAAGAGCTCTTGCATTTGGGGCATACACCGGAAAGAAATGGGATGACCCGCGCAATTATGATTTCTGCATCAACACCGATTCCAAAGACCTTGACAAGATCACAGAACTTATCGTTAACCTTGTAAATCAGGGGTTCTGATGAAAACAAAGCATTTTGGCTGCCGCAGCATCTGCGGCAGCTTTTTTCTGTTTTTATCTTTTTATTTCCGTTTGTAAGCGATTGCTCCATAAAAATGTCACCTTTTGGTCATATGAATCGTGTATTATTCAGATGGCCATTTAAAACTCTGTGCCCTGTGCAATGAGTAGAGGAAAGTGGAGGACGATAGTTGAGACAATCATTAGATTATGTGATAACTAAATACCAGAAAAACTGTTTTTTAACAGCACTAAGCTTTCTCGGGAGTGTGGCTGATGCCAATGACGCAGTCCAGGATGCTTTCGTGGAGTATTACATTTCACAATGTGAGTTTGAAAGCGATGAGCACATCAAGGCGTGGCTTCTGAGGGTGACAATCAATAAAGCTAAGGACATGACAAAATCTTCCTGGAGAAAGAACCAGGTTCCACTGGAGCAGGTTGAAGACAAACCCGTGCTTGAAGAACCTGACCAGGAATGCCTTTTTGAAGAGGTGATGAAGTTGCCATTAAAGTACAGGACTGTTATTAATTTATTCTACTATGAGGATTTGCCTGTAAAGGATATTGCCGGTCTGATGGCAATAAGTGAGGCAAATGTCAGGAAACGTCTTTCAAGAGGACGAAAGCTTCTGAAGAATATTTTGGAAAGGTGACCATTATGGATAACGAGAAATTGAATGGTGAATTATATAAAATCACAATGGATAATGTTGCCGTTTCATGTATGCGGCAAATGAGTACGGCGGACATTGTAAGCAGCTTCACGGAAAAGAAAAGTACGCAGGTAAAAAGATCATTTTTCAGAAAACCTGTAGTAATTGTTGTGGTTATATTAGTACTGGCCCTTGGTGCCGGAACCGTATTTGCCGCCGTAAACAACTTTTGGGGATGGAAAATCGGACGGACGCTTGGTACAGACGAAGCAGGCCTTGAGGATTTAAAAGAAAAGGGGCTTGCAAACAGCCTCACAGAAGAAGGGCGAAACACAGGCGCAACTACAGGAGCAGACTTAAACAAAGATCGGGAAGCTCTCTCAGCGCTGGCAGTCACCTCCAACGGAATCACAGTGACGCCTATTGCAGTCGTAAATGATGGTTACTACGCAGTAGTGACCTTCGGAATTACAGGGAACAACGCTGATGAACTGGATGAACTGCTTTTTGGCAGACATGAATTCAAGATTGATGATTTTGATCATGTCAGCATGAGCGGCTCCCAAATTGAAGGCGAGAACGGTGAACACGAATTTGAAATGATTTTCTCAATTAATGGAAGTTTGCCGGACAATCTTCTTGACGGGAAAAATATACACATAACGCTGACCGATATTACATATTGGCGTAAATTTGAGAACGAGAGGACAGTTCTTGAAGGAACGTGGACCTTTGATTTCAATCTGGGTGGACGTCACGCGGGCAAAAAATTTGAACTTGGAACAGAACTTGACGGAATGGGTTTTGCGGTTGAAAGTATCGAATGGAATCCGCTTTCAGTTTATGTAATTTATTCGCCGGATGTGGTCAATGTGGAGGCTGCCCATGATGAAGTTCCTTTCCTCGCAAGTATAACCACCACCGATGGTCAGACATTAGGTATAGGTGCTACGGGAGGCTTCTATGATGAAACCAGAGAGAAGGCTTTTGCCTTTGGTGGGGGAAGATTACTTGTGGATCCATCAGAGGTGGAACTGCTTAATTTCCAACAGCTTGAAAGTGAAAGCGCCGATGGCTGCACGTATAGGTATTGCTCAATCCCGCTGAACAAGTAGCATATACTGTAAATACGGGGCTGTCGCACTTTCTAATGCGGCAGCCCCATCGATAAGATTCTTATTAAACTTACCTCGTTTGAAACTTCCTCCCCATGTAAGTAAGTTCTACACGAACGCTATAAAACACCGGAATCGTGTAGAAAAACGGGTGCCGACTGAGGTCATCCATAGAAGAAAATTCTACACGAAAAATGTAAAACGGCAGAATCGTGTAGAAGAATGGGAGCGGACTGAGCCCTGCCATAGAAAAAAGTTCTACACAAAAGATATAAAACGGCAGAATCGTGTAGAAAAGTGGGTTCCGGCTGAGGTCATCCATAGAAGGAAGTTCTACACAAAAGATATAAAATGGCAGAATCGTGTAGAAAAACGGAGACCGGCTACGGTGGCGAGGAGAGAATATCAGCATCTCATAGGCGCTGCTCTAACATTGGAGGTGGTTGTGTTAGAGCGACTCTCTTACATGAGGGGGGTGGCTATAATCATTGTCCATCCCTATCTGTTTTCCGTTCATTATCACGGTTCCTTCCGAAGTGCTGTATAACTTGCAGCAAATTTCAAAAAATCTATCATATATTTATTGTGCATATTTCGAATAGTCATAGTGTTGCAAATGCAACAACGCTATTTCAAAAACAGCAACAGGTATTAAGGCTAAAAGCGCTATAATATTGTTGTGACCAAAGATTTTGTATTTTTACCAAGAAAGGGTGATTATATGCGTGGTATGTGATGTATTTATCAGACTGGTGACATGAAAATATCTTGCGAAAGGAAAGATAAAAAATGAGAACAAAATTCAAAACAATAGGGAGTGTTATTATAAATGGATTAAGTTTTGAAGACTTGTCATCTGAGGCTTGTATTCAAGTAAAAAGCATTATGACAAAGTATTCTTGCGGTAATATAGATTTACGAGGTTGATGACATGAGGAAACCTTTAGCTGCAACCTGTATTGTTTTGCTGATAATATGTCTTGGATCAGATACTGCTATATGCATGGCCGCAGGTGGGATGCTTGGCTTCAGTGGTGACTTAGTCAACAACAGCTTTCAAGGGAACGATCAAGAACGAAGAGAGGCATCCTCACAACTGTTCGTTGAGCTGAATAAAATCACCAGGGAATATGTTTCTGAACATGAATTGACACTAATCATCGGAGGGTTCCAATCCAGTGAAAGTATTGGATTGTCCCCGGAAACCATCGGAACTGATATAGAAGCATTTGCAGATGCATTTGGTCAGGATGAATTTATTCATAAACCGACATCCAATCTATTATGCTTAGTTTATATTGCTTCATCTAACGAATTTGCATACAGGGTGTATGTTTCGGATGATGAGAATCTCGACGTGGACTGGAATAAGGTAGAGAAAATATTCTGCAGCGCTGATGATATTCCGACAAAATATAGGCGAGTGTGTACGTTTATTGCAGAGGGAACAGATCCTGCGGAAGCTGAATCACACAATGCAAGTTATATACCGGTTATTGTAGTAGCCTTGTCTGCAGCAGCTATCATAATACTGGCAATTATCCTCAGTCAAAAAAGCAAACGATCAGTTTAATTTATTATATGATGCAGTTTCACCAACGCCATTAAGCTACGACCCACAGCTATAAGCTTTTAAATTCCAAAGAAGGAGTAGGTGCTTTTTTCTATTTAGTATCCTGTTCCTTCTTTTGTTTATCAATAACTGCTCTAACATTGGAGGTGGTTATGTTAGAGCGACTCTCTTACATGAGGGGTGGCTATGTTAGAGAATCCGGGCAAAAAAAGAAAGAATTGGCTGGAATGGAGTAATAAAATGGCAAATTCTCTTACATTGAAGGGGCTATGTTAGAGCGGTTCTCTTACATGATGGGTGGCTATGTTAGAGCGGTTCTCTAATACTGGCGCTGGCCATGTCATAGAATATGTGATTAG
>JAZUFV010000069.1:0-8128 GCA_045640845.1 Lachnospiraceae bacterium | reverse complement strand
CCGCTTGGCCTCCGACTTTGCGATACCAACTCTCTGGCGGCGGCCGCCGTCCATCTCATGAGGATAAGCCATGCGGAGACGGTCTTCAATACCAACGAGGTCCATAAGTTCCTCGGATCTCTGATCGATCTCTGCACGTTTGAAACGGCGTGCCTTCTCAAGAGGCTCACGGATAGTCTCGTCAACGCAGAAACGCGGATTCAGTGATGAATACGGATCCTGGAAAACGATGCTGACTTTCTCACGAAGCCTTCTGAGTTCTTTTCCCTTAGCGTTTGTGATGTCTTCTCCGTCAAGCAGAACCTGTCCGTCTGTAGCGTCAAGAAGACGGATGATGGTTCTTCCGAGGGTGGATTTGCCGCAGCCTGACTCACCAACTATACCCATTGTATGTCCCTTTTCAATCTTAAAGGTAACATCATCAACAGCATGGTTCTTTCCGGCAGCAACATCAAAATATTTTTTCAGATGGTTAACTTCCAAAAATGACATTATTATTCACCCTCCTTTCCGATAAGATGACAAGCCACAAAATGTCCCGGTTCAATTTCAATAAGCTGAGGAGCTTCGCCCCCTTTGCACTGATCACAGCACTTGTCGCATCTAGGATTGAAAGGACATCCTGTCGGAAGATTTGTAGGATCAGGCGGAAGTCCATGGATCGGGCTGAGACGCTTTGAGTTGTCGTCCAGTTTAGGGAGGGCGCCGAAAAGTCCGAGTGTGTATGGATGAAGAGGATTCTTGAAGATATCCCTCTTTGTTCCGCTTTCAACTATCTTTCCTGCATAAATTACAGCAACCTTATCGCAGGTTTCAGCAACAACACCAAGGTCATGAGTGATAAGGATCATGGAAGTATTGAGCTTCTCTTTAAGGTCCATCATCATCTTAAGAACCTGAGCCTGGATGGTAACATCAAGAGCTGTTGTAGGCTCATCTGCCAGAAGCAGGGCCGGATTGCAGGCAAGAGCCATGGCAATAACTATTCTCTGCTTCATGCCGCCTGAGAACTGATGAGGATATTCCATATAGCGCATTGCAGGAATACCAACCATCTCGATCATTTCGGTGGCACGCTTAACAGCTTCTTTGTTGCTGATATCGTTATGAAGTGAAATAACTTCTGCTATCTGGTTTCCCACTGTCATAGTAGGGTTAAGGGCTGTCATAGGATCCTGGAAGATCATGGCAATTTTTGCGCCTCTGATCTTGAGCATTTCTTTAGCGTGAAATTTCAGGAGGTCTGCGCCTTCGAACCAGATCTCTCCGCCTTTAACTTTTGCAGGAGGATCAGGAAGGATCCTTAAGATAGCCTTTGCTATTGTTGTCTTTCCTGCACCGGTCTCTCCAACCAGACCAAGGGTCTCGCCCTTATCAAGGCTGAAGCTTACGCCGTTTACAGCTTTAACAACTTTTCCGCCGGAAGTATATTCAATGAATAAATCTTTTAACTCTAATAATTTTTCACTCATTTCATGCACCTCCATCAATCCTTAAGCTTAGGATCCATTGCATCACGGAGTCCGTCACCGAACAGGTTGAAGCAAAGGACAGTAATAGCAATAACTGCACCAGGGATAAGGATCATATGCGGATAATCAAGGAAGCATGTCCTTGCAGATGCGCACATAGCGCCCCACTCAGGAATACTTGTAGGAACACCGAGTCCGATGTATGAAAGGCCGGAAGCCTGCATGATGGACGCACCGATGTTTCCGCATGTTCCGATGATCTTGAATGAAATAATATTAGGCAGCATGTGCTGGAATATTACTTCCATCTTATTGCAGTTCATAGCCTGAGCCGCTTCGAGGTACTCCATTTCCCTCTCTTTCAGTACCAGTGCTCTGGTATTACGCACAGAACCAGGTATTGAGCCGGCGGTCATGGCAAGAATCGTATTGAAGAAACCGTTTCCGAGAGCCGTTGCAATAAGAACTGCAAGAAGCATTCCCGGGATAGCTGACCAGATATCACATATACGCATGGCAACATTATCAACCGCTTTTCCTGCATAACCTACGATACATCCGAAGAATGTACCAAGGATAAGGCCTATGAAAGCTGCAATAACACCAAGTGAAAGTGAATATCTGCCGCCCCACAGGATACGGCTGAAGATATCTCTTCCAAGCTGGTCGCATCCGAAAATATGCTGTGCATTAGGTGTTGCATACATATTTGAATAATCCATGAAGTTTGGATCATAAGGGGCAAGTAAAGGTGCAAGTATGGAGGCCAGAATGATGATAAGAAGTACTATAAGGCCGGACATTGCAGCAGGGTTCTTTGAAAGGCGCTGAAGCACCTGTTTGAACATGCTCTCTTTTTTCCTCTTTTTAACAGGAGCGGCAACAGCAGTGTTTTCGTTCATTTCTTCTTTCCTCCTTTCTTTGCAGCATAGTTTACATATTGTGCTTTGATTCTCGGATCAATAAATGCATAAGCAAGGTCTGTGAGCAGCACTACAACTGCTGAGAATGTTGCGAGGATCAAAACGCATCCGCGTACTACCGGGTAGTCACGGGAGTTGATACCTGTAAGCATGTACTGGCCGACACCAGGGAAGGCAAATACGTTCTCAATTACTACTGAGCCGCCTACGATACCCGAAAGATGCATTCCAAGGTCACTGATTACAGGAATAAGTGCATTTGGAAGCATATGTTTATAAGTAACCACTCCTTCGTCCAGACCTTTTGCACGGGCCGTGGTTACGAAATCTGCTCTGATAGTTTCAAGTACAGATGCACGTGTATGACGGGCATTCATTGCAATTCCTGAAAGAGCTGTTGAAAGGATAGGCATTATCCAGCATACCCATGAATCGATTCCGAAAGGCGGGAGCCATCCCAGCTCGATCGAGAAGATAACAACCATCAGGAGTGCAAAGAAGAACTGAGGCATCGAACTGAAAATCATCGATACAACCAGAAGTCCTCTGTCAAGCACGGAGTTTCTGTGTTTTGCAGCAAGGATTCCGAGAGGAATACCTGCAACCATATTAAGAATAAGAGCAATGAAGCCAAGTAAGACTGTTCTTGGCAGCCTTATGCCGAATTCTTTCATGACCGGAACTTTGTATACATAAGATTCACCAAAGTCAAATCTGATGAATGTGTTATACATGAATCTTCCAAGCTGAACCATGAAAGGATCGTTCAGTCCGAGTCTTTCACGACATTCATTTAAGTCTTTCTCGGATGCTTCTGTTCCCATGATTACTTTTGCCGGATCACCCGGAACAAACCAGAGAACTGTAAAAATCAGCACAGCTACGCAGAGAACAATGATTACAAGCCATATTAATCGTTTAACGATATATCTCCACATATTAAACCTCTTTCTGTGATGAGGTAACTTTCTTACAAATGGCGGCGTCACCAAATGGTGGCGCCGCCAAAATTACACTAAAACTTCAATTAAAACTTATTCAGCTTAATTTTATTCGTAGAATGATGCACCTGTAAGAGCTGTAAGCTTGTCGCCCTGTACATAGTATGTCATGTTTGCAGGAGCGATATCATTCTTCTGCTGTGCATAGAGACCGAAAGCATAGCCCTGCTCTACGCAGCGCTCCCACCATGCCTGCATGTTCTCAGGAGTATGTCCTTCTTCTGTAAGGCACTTCTGAAGCATTTCATTCCACTCATCATCAACAACGAGGAACTGTGTTCTGTCGCCTGTAGATGTATTGTTGTAATCGAAAGCATGCTGCCATACTGTTACGTTGTAGTCACCTGCCATCATGCCGACTGTAAGATCCCACTGATCAGCCTGGGTCTGTGTAACAGCTGCTGTGTTCCTATCCTGAAGGAGAGGAGTGCACTTGATGCCTGCTACCTGAAGCATGTTAACGATGATATTGCAAAGGTCATCATCTCCGGCAGTTCCGAGGAGGATAAGTTCTTCACCGTTGTAGCTTGACTTGTCAAGGTATTCTTTAGCCTTGTCAAGATCAGCTGCTTCCTTGGTGTTGTAGTTGTCCATTGCTGCCCAGTCTACATAATCGTAGTCAGGATAGTAAGATGTAACGTATCCAGGAAGTTTTGTATCTCCTGAAGCACGTGCTGTGATGATTCCGGCAGCATCGATTGCCCACCAGCAAGCAAGACGAAGGTTAACATCGCTCATTGGGCTTGCAGGATCGCCGTTAGCTGCAAGGAACTGAACCATCTTGTCCTGATATGAGTAAACTTTAGCCTTGTCAGCAAACTCGCCGCCTTCCATGAAGTCAGCTGCGTTCTTTGTTGAGATAGATGATGCAAAGTTAACATCGCCGGTCTTAAGGCCGATAACCTTCTGAGCTTCTTCATCGATGAACTTGTAAACGATCTTCTTAACATGAGCACCCTGCTGAGGCTGCTTAACTTCTTCGTTTGTCTGCCAGTAATCATCGTTTCTTACAAGTGTAAGTTCTGAACCTGATACATAAGATTCGAACTTGTAAGGGCCTGTGCCGTACATTTCATCAGCAAGATGTGAAGCACTCTCGTTGTAGGTCTCTTCGTTAACGATGACGCAGCGGGCGAATACATTAAGGAGCTGGCCAACGTTTGTCTGCTCTGCAGCGAAAGTGAATTCAACTGTAGTATCATCAACGGCCTTAACATCAAGAAGGTTGTCTGTCCAGCCTGATGTATTCTCTTCATTGAGTGAATGAAGGAATGAGAAAGCAACGTCAGAAGCCTTTACATCACGTCCCTTATGATCCTTGATGTAATCATAGATATGAACGGTGTAAACGCCTGTGCCTGCTTCATGATCGCATCCAGGCATGAAGTTTCCGTCATAGGTTGCATCTGCCAGGAATGGCTGCATTTCGCCTTTAACATCGCACTCATAAAGCATTTCGTATACTTCATACATACCAGGAGCGCCTGCTTTTGTTCCGAATGCATTCAGAGTTGTCTGTGAGTTCATAGCAACTACAATCTGATCAACTTCTGCACTCTTCATTTCTTCTTCAGTTGTCTGTTCAACAACCTTAGCTACAGTAGTCTGCTCTTCTGTTGGCTGTTCTTCACCACCGGCAGCTGCCGTAGTTGTCTGACCGCCGCCCTGAGCGCCGCACGCTGCAAGAGCCACTACCATAACCATTGCTAACATTAAAGCAATAAGTTTTTTCATGTTTCTTTTCTCCTTTTCCAATTTGGGGACAAACTTCCCCTACGATGCGAAGTTTACACCCGTGAATAATTAAAAATGTTGCTGAAATGTGTACGAAATGGTAAAAGATTATATAAAATTCAAAAAAAGATTATTATTCCCGTGCTCTGATTTGTGCAGAAATACCTCTATTTATAACTGACGCTGAAAAAGAACGTGGAACCTTCGCCTTCCTTGCTTTCAACCCATATTTTTTCATCAAGACCGTTTATGATCTCATGGGCAATGGCAAGTCCCAGTCCGCTTCCTTCAGAATTATGCGTGCGGTCGGCCATATAGAATCTTTCAAATACCCTGCTTATATCTTTTTTGGAAATACCAGGTCCGTCATCACTTATTGAAAAAATAACTTTTCTTGAAAGGAGTTTCTTGTTTACGGAAATGTTTCCTCCTTTTCCCGCAAACTTAACCGCATTGTCCAGGATTATCTGCCACACCTTTACAAGCTGGGTTCCGTCTGAACGAAGCTCAGGAATACTGTCCAGGTCAAGGTCCGAAACATCCATATTGATTCCCATATCTCCGCAGAGCATAAGGTAATTATCTATAACCGGCTGAAATACGCCGTCTGCAAAAAAATCGTCTATTTTAAAAATTGCCTTGTCACTCTGGAGCTTTGAAAGATCCATAATCTCCATTACAAGATCTCTCAGTCTGTCCGATTCTTCCAGAATTGTATGTGCATACCGTTTTTCGTCTTCTTTTGTTTTATACATACCATCATAAAGGAGAGCACCCATGGCCTTTATTGATGTTATAGGCGTTTTAAGCTCATGGCCGACATTGGATACCAGGTCCCTCTGCAGAGTCACAACCTGGCGGTGCTGACGGAATACCACAATGATCATTATCATTCCGGCAATAAAGATTATTGTATATATCCCTATGAATGTAATAAGAGTTGTATCAATATCGCTCAGTTCCCTTATTACTATGGAACCAAACCTGTTTCCCGAAATCCTCTGGACAACATTGCCCGCAATTATGCAGAAAACCTCCCTGTCAACTCCCTCCATTCCGCCGATAGGAAGTCTCTGGATCTTATACATTGTTCCCTTTGATAAAAGTTCCGGCAGCATCTCCCGTACTTTCAGCACGCCTTTTGAGGAAAGGAAACTGCGTTCGCTTACTATCTTTACTCCGCTTTCGTTGTAAAGATAATACTCTGTCGCATAAGTGATGTCATATGTCTGTGAATATGTAAGAAGAGTATGCTCGCCTCTGTCCTTTGCGAGCTGGATAAGCGCACTCCTGTGCCCCAGGAACGGGACTGCTATCGTAAACGCTATTCCGATTATCAGTATTATGATATAGGAAATAATGCCTATACTGATGATTCCCTTGGTTGTAATTTTTTTCTGGCGATACCCGCGCTTTCTATTTCCTCTCATCGATCATATATCCTACGCCGTAAATCGACTTGAACTCCACTTCCGCAGCCTTCTCCGGAATCTTTCCGCGCACACGGGCAATAAGGGTATCAACAGCTCTTATATCGCCGTAATAATCCTCTCCCCAGACTGCATCAAGAATAGCATTTCTTGAAAGAACCTCGCCTCTGTGATTTATCAGGAAAGCAAGCAGCTCAACTTCACGCGGAGTCATCTTAATCTGTTCATCGCCAATGGAAACTTTATATGACTTTGTATTAACCGAAATAAGTCCCAGCGTCAGGTTTCCGTCACTCTTTTTCTGGGATCTTCTGAGAATAGACTTGATCCTTGCTACCACCTCGCGCGGAGAGAATGGCTTGGTGACATAATCATCTGCCCCAAGTTCCAGGCCAAGCACTCTGTCAAACTCTTCGCCTTTGGCAGAAAGAAACAGTATAGGAATATCACTTGTTTTTCTTATCTCGCGGCAGACGTCCGTACCGAACATCTTCGGAAGCATTATATCAAGAATGATAAGATCAAAATGCCTCGTCCGGAAAGCCTCCAGCGCAGCCTCGCCATCATAAACAGAGACGGCTTTTATGCCCTCCTGCTCAAAATAGAGTCCCAGACTCTGATGTACCACTTCGTTATCATCACATAAAAGAACTGTGTACTCTGCCATGATATCCCCCTTGCGGTAAATCCCACGAAGAATATTATCATCTTATTGTGAGCTTTTCAAGCATACACCTGACATAGGAAGATTCTCCGCCTTACAGAATGCATATATTCATTGCTCCACTTAGGCAGAGCCTCTGAAGCCATGAGTTAACGGCTGGCGCCGGCATGGACCCACGGCCTCCGGCCTTGTGCCAGCCTTCGTGGCAAGAATTAAAATTTTAGAAATTTCTTAGTCTTTCTGTAGCACCGCCTCCCCGCCCGTCAAGGGAAGCTCCGCCGCCTTTCGCGCCCTTGACCGGCAAAGATTCAGGCAAAGAAATTCATTCAGGTTTTAAGTAGCACCGCCTCGCCGCCCGTCAAGGGAAGCTCCGCCGCCTCACGGCGCCCTTGACCGGCATCTCGCCTGGCGCTACAGGATAGTCAACAGCAACTGAAAGTTGCTGTGCCACTAACGCGGCAAAGTGTCAACGTGTTCTGATCTTTCCGGGGCTTATTTCACCCATAAAAAACCATATTCCGAAAGGATTGGTCATATGGGAACTTTTTTTCGTCATATGACCAAAGTTCCGCAAAGTTTGGTCATATAGGAACTTTTTTTCGTCATATGACCAAAGTGCCGCAAAGCTTGGTCATATAGGAACTTTTTTTCGTCATATGACCAAAGTGCCGCTGAGTTTGGTCATATAGGAACTTTTTTTCGTCATATGACCAAAGTGCCGCTGAGTTTGGTCATATGGGAACTTTTCTTCGTCATATGACCAAAGTTCCGCAGAGTTTGGTCATATAGGAACTTTTCTTCGTCATATGACCAAAGTGCCGCTGAGTTTGGTCATATAGGAACTTTTTTTCGTCATATGACCAAAGTTCCGCAAAGTTTGGTCATATAGGGAAGTTTTTTCGTC
>JAZUFV010000068.1:0-4382 GCA_045640845.1 Lachnospiraceae bacterium | reverse complement strand
GTACATCCAGCAGTCCCAGCACTTTTCCCGAATTTGCCGTGAAAGAAAGCCCATTCATCGTATCTGACTTAAGATTCAGCACATGTATCACTTCCTTTGGTTTCGGGGGCGACATGATTCCACGCATCAGAGGTTCTGTCGGCAGATAAAAATTCTGGCCTATCAGGGCCTGATATACAAAGCTCCTCTGGTATTCATAATTCTCCAAAGTGAACATGTTTCTTCCGCCGGACATAAGTACCATACGGTCAAAGATGTTTTCCGTATCTTCATGTCGGAGAGTGATGATAAGAAATGATATCCCTTTTTTTCTTAAAGCACCGATCATTCCGAAGACGCTTTCTCTTGCCCATTTATGATAGCTTCCCCATGCATCCTCCAGTATGATCAGCCTGGCTCCCAGAACAACGGCTTTTATAAGCTCTATGATACGCTGATCTTCTATCTTCAGGTTTCCCACCAGTTCTGTAGGCTCAATAGTTATGTTCAGCTGGGCAAATATCTCACGTGCGTGGTTATTAATGGCATCTTTTTCCACAAGAGAGAGCGGGGATCTGAGATTATGGATGACGAAAATGTTTTCCGCCACAGTCATATTTGAGGCAAGCGAACATTCTTCCCTGAAACGGAAGACAGAATTTTTATTTGTCTGTGAAAACCAGGAAAGCGGAACTCTTTCCTCTTCAAACCATGCCTGGCCCGATTCGGCTTTTATGCTTCCGCAGAGAAAGTCCCCTACAGATATAAGTCCGGAATCAATAAGGCCCGTAAGCACCAGAACTTCTCCCTCAAAAATGTTCAGGCGGAAATTATCCAGGATACCGGGGCAGCTTATTTCCTCAAGCCGCAGGATCTCCTTTCTCATCTGATAACTCCTCCTGTTTCAACTTCAGGAATTTCATATATTGCAGGAAAAACTATATCGACCGCGGTGCCTGCATTCATAATGCTTGAAATATAAAGGCCGTAACCTTCGCCGAAAAACATTTTTATTCTCTGGTTAACGTTTTTAAGTGCAAGGCTCTTGCTGCCTGAAGGTTTTCCGTTCTCCTCAAGCATCTCGTTCAGATCTTCCTCCGCATTAAGCCTGATGCAGAGATTTCTGAGCGTGGCACTGCTCATGCCTATTCCGTCGTCCTTAACAACAATCCTTACATTCTTTTCGGTAAGCACCAGGCGTATGATTATTGTTCCCGGATCTATTTTTTCTTCAAAACCGTGAATTATGCTGTTTTCCACTATCGGCTGAAGAGTAAGCTTCGGCATGTAAAGCTTGTCTATCGGCACATCCTCTGTCTGTACAACCAGATTTATCTTATCTCCGAAACGGTATTTCTGGATTTTGAAATAGTCATGGATATTGTCAAGTTCCTGACTTACAGTAACAAAATCTCCGCGCTGGCTGATATTGTATCTGAAAAAATGTGAAAGGGCTTCCGTCATGTCCGCAATTTCTGTCATTCCGGAACAGAGGGCCTGCCCCCTTATTGATTCAAGCGTATTATAAAGGAAATGAGGGTGAATCTGGTTCTGAAGAACCGAGAACTGTGTTTTTCGGGCAAGGAGCTCTCCCGCATAGCTCTTGTTTACTGCTATGACATAATTTTCAAACAGCTGTTCAATGTCCTGGGAAGCCATATTAACTCTTGAAACGGCTCCCTGCATCTTTTCGGCATCATCATCATTCCGGTGTCTTTCCCTTGAAATCCGGGTAATGATATCATCAAGCTGGCTTAAGGTCCTGTACAGTCTCACAAAAGCTATCAGTACTGCAATGATAACTGCCATTACCACTACGCTGACAATAATAAAAGCTGTATCGGAAATACGTACCCCTGCAATTGTCAATACCAGGAGTACTATGACTGTAAGCAGGATCAAAGCAAAAGCTGTTATGGTCGGGACTACAATAGATACCCTCAGCGGTGAGTTATTCAGTTTTTCAATTATCTCCCGCTTTTTCATCCCCAGAGAACCCTGTACGCAGAAGGATTGACTCCGACATGCTTCGTGAATTTACGGCTGAAATACTTATTATCGGTATATCCGACTTCAAGGCTGATTTCCGCTACACCCAGATCCGTTTCCCGTAAGAGCTTTTTTGCAGCCTCTATTCTGCGGATGGTCAGATAATCTGAAAATGTTTTTCCGGTTTCTCTTTTGAATATGATACTGAAATATGAAGGATTCAGATGCCCCAGCTCCGCTACGGTTTCAAGTGTTACTGCCTCCATATAATGATTCTCTATATACTGTTTTGCCAGATATACCGGGCGGCTGCCCATGCTCTGACGCTGTTCTACGAATGAGTTGAATCTGTCTGTTATCCAGTTAATGGAATAGTCAACAAAATCCCTGTAAGAAGGCTGAATTGAGGCTTCCTCTATCATTTCCTCAATTTCAGCATCCGTTTCAAAGCTGTAACCCACATTGTCAGCGTATGCACTGAGAAGTTTTGCGGCTGTCTCAAGAATTCCCAGGGCAATATCAGGATTGCTCTTCTGTGTACATCTTAATAATGCCGACCGGACAATTACCGTAAAAAGCTGTGTGTTAATGCCGTCCACAGCCATTTTGAGGTCACTTATCTGACTCGGAGGGAGTGCCTGTTCCTTTGTGACCGGATCATAAACCACCTTATCATTCAGGAATGCCTTCCCGTTTCCCTGACGCATCCCGTAGAAAGAGATGTTCCTGACTTCATGGATTCTTTCTTTTATCCGGGCGACATCTTTTTCCGGTCCGCTCACTCCGACACCGAACGGGACTATTTCGCCGGCCTTTGACAGGCCTTCTTCTACAGTGTCATAAAGCTGCTGCACCGTTTTCTCAATGTCAAAATCAGACGAATAATTCATCAGGAAAAACACAAGATTGCCTTTTACATAAGGAACGAATTCCCATGTGACAGGATCTCCCACCGCTCTCAGCTTTTCCACAAGATCATCAACCGTCTGGGCAAATCTGTCGGACGACTCACAGTAAAATGTGACCCGGGCAATCCTGAATTCCGAATTTTCCCTGAAATCAAACTGATACCTTTCATTCAGGCTGTTTCTTTCAAGTTTGATTGTGCTTCCCTGTTCCATGAGCCTTTCCCAGAATGAATTCCTGAGATCCTGTCTCATTTTCCAGACACGCCTGTCACCCGTCGGCTGGGTCGTATCGGCAATACGTGTTCTTTTTGCCGCTTTTTTCAAAGCCTCCGTAAGCTCAGTCTGGCTTATAGGTTTTAAAAGATATTCGGTAACTCCGTACTGAAGTGCAATATGTGCGTAATCAAACTGCTTATAACCACTTATGATAATGAACTCGCACTGAATACCCTTTTCCTTTGCGGCGCGGATAAGATCAAGGCCGCTCATCTGCGGCATTCTGATATCAGTGATTACTATTTCAGGGCGCTCTCTTTCAATAATCTCAAAGGCAGTCCGTCCGTTATCACATGTGCCTATGAGATTGATCCCAAGCGCTTCCCAGTCCACCAGCTTCACTATAAGCTGGCAGATCTTACTTTCATCTTCTGCAATAAGGGCTCTGAGCATGAAAACCTCCGTTAGCTTTCCGAAAATACAAAATTTTATGGGTGCAACGTTTATATTTCAAATGTCCATCAGTGTATTGCTGAACTTATGGTGTCTTATTCAGTTATCCTGTTGTTCGGGGGGCAGTAAATCTCCCTGCATAGGATAGTTCACAATCCATGCAGTGTCAATCAATATACCATCTAAGCTGTTCAGAAAATGGAATGGGGAAACGGTTGCATCACCCCCGGTGATTCAGCACTTGAAAAAACGAAGCAAAAATATAATTTAATCGTCAAATTCAAAACCGGGCAGGAAATGAACCCGCCCGGTTTTATATTTCCGGTTTTCCGTTGTTGGATATCAGTACACCCACCGAAGAAAACTCATATTCTTTTCCGTCAATATTCTGTTTCCCGCTGACACGTCCTCCGTCTGTGTCAAAATAATACCATTTTTTCGGCTTTATGATTGAATCTGACAGTTTCTGCCAGCCGGTAAGCATGCTGCCGTCTTTTTTGTAATAACGCCACTTTCTGTCTTCGTCATAGCACCAGCCCTTTTTCATTTCCAGGACTTCTGATCTGAGGGGAGCATGGTATGGATCGCCTGTCATTTCTCTTCCTGCTCTGTCAAGGTTCATTTTAATCTGCTGATTCCCGTTGCCAACGTACATAACTGCCTCCTTTCAGTAACTAATAAAAGTCATCGGATTGATGGCATCATTGTATATTTTCTCAAAACTTCTGTCAACATATCGTGGATTTGTGAAAATGGTGCCATACCAGAGCTGTGGCGTTTGGTCCTGCACGACATTGAGATGCTCCTCCAAGACCAAACCTTTCGGCACTTTGGTCC
>JAZUFV010000067.1:0-12868 GCA_045640845.1 Lachnospiraceae bacterium | reverse complement strand
TCCTCAAAGTTATATGTCTTCTTCACGTTCTTTGTATCTGAAGGAGATTCTGTCTGTGTGCCTCTGTTAAGTTCCACATCATCATCAACAGTCTGCTTCCAGTAAACAACTGTATAATTTGCCTGAGCTGCATTCCAGGTTGCCTTTGTCCTGATATCATATTCAGGAACAACTCCGTTCCATCCGCCGTCTACCTTTATGGTCTCATCGCCGCGGCTGTAAGGTGCGCTCCACTCCTTAAACGTGTAACCTGTTCTGGTTGTTGTTCCCTTGTTAACGCTGCTTAACGGAGCACCCACATAAACCATTACAGGGTCTTTATAAGCTCCGCCTGCGGTATCAAAGCTTAAGGTAACCTGCTTGCGCTCATAATCAACATAGATGATGTAATACAGGCGGTCACCGTCTTTCTTCTGCTGTCCGCCTTCCATCCACGGTACTTTTTCAAGGTCGCTTCTGTTGGTTGCAAGGTCAAACCCGGCAATCTCACCAAGGGTGATAGGAGGGCATTCCTCAGCAACAGGCGCTGTGAATACTCTGTCTCCGTATGGATTGTATTCGCATGACTTTGATGCATCATATACATATGTAACAGGTGCTGTGGCTGTATCAACTGATGAGGTATGGCCCATTCTGTAAACAACCTTGTAGCAGTAAACGTCTGTTGCCTGGCTTTCATCAACAACATAAACCACCTTAAAGTTATAATCTTTAAGATTGCTGCCCGTTGTATCGGCATCGGTCTGAATGTGGATGATCTTTGAAGCATCCGTCTTTCCGCCCTTAACTATGCTGATATGCTCGGCCGGATCAGCACCGGTCTCTGCCACATTGATATAGCTCTTTGTATACTCGTCTGAGAACTGCGGACAGACGATATTCTCATTGAATGTTTCACCCTCAACCAGCTTGATCCTGTACTGTGACTTAGGATCGTCAATATGGTACTGAGGTACGTTTACATCAAACTGTTCACCCTCTTCACCAATCTGGTACATGAAGTCAACAGTGATGTAGTAGTACTGAACCGGAACAAACCTTGCATATGCGTTTATGTTGCCGGTTACCGGCTCTGATGAAGTAAAGTCAAGCTTATCTGTGAATGCACCGTTTGTGTACCAGCCTTCAAAACGGTAATCAGTGATATCCTTGCTCGGAACCAGAATACTGTTCATTGCTGTACCCTGAGTAACCTCGCGTGCTGCGCCGATCTGCTCAAAGTTCTCATTCTTTCCGCTTGGGTCATAGAAGAACCTGACAGTATATACAGCATCTTTCTCTATAGCCTGGGCATATGCATAAAGCTCTCCGTTCATTGATGCATCGGAGCTGATTGTGATGTATCCGGAGCTGTCCTCTGCTGTTTCAATAAGGGTAACTCCCTTATCAGAATAGATATTCCACTCTGATGCTTCGTATCCCGGAAGCTTCAGTGCCGCAAGGAGTATCTTATTTGATCTTCCCTCAATAAAGTTTTTGTTCACGCCCATATCTATGATGTTGCCTTCATCAACATAGATCATGAAGTGGATTTCGCCGAGGGAAGTATCTTCAATAACTACCGGCTGCCAGTCACCATAGTATGTGCCGTAATAATTGTCTCCGTTCTTTGATGAAGCCTTTGTATCGTCGCTCTTAAAGCTGAAGCTTGTCCAGATTGAGAACGGATATTCTCTTGTATCCTTGTTCTTTGTTACAAGGCTTGAGTCAAATGTATATGTCTTGATCTGGGCAGTCTCTCCGTGAAGTTTTGCGGAGATGATATTGCCTTCCTTATCCTTTTCGTAATAAGCAAGCTTAACAGGGTTTGCCAGTGTGCCTGCACCGCCGCCTGCAGTTGCAACGCTGCTCTGCGTATCTGAATTAACTGCTCCCGGATAAATTTCCGGAAGGTAATATGTATCGGTATTAGATACTGTCCTGCCTGAGGTTATCTCGCCTATGAAAGCGCCTGAATATGTGCCTTCGTCATCAGTCTTAACCTTAATGTTGGCCACAGGACCCACAGTGTAAACGGTATTCATCGTGACATTTGCAGATGCCTGTCCGATGATGCCGCCGCCTGCTTTACCGCTTGTGCCTGCTGCATATACGGAAGCTGCGCCGAATGCCTTATCAATATTCGTATTGCTCTGAACATAGCCGATAAGGCCGCCTGCAGGGCCGTCTGATGACATGATGTTGTAGTTTTCAGGAACGTTCGGCTGGTTTGTGGCAGCATATCTGCCGCTGCCGTTTGTCTGGCCTCCGGCATAACTCTGCTCAATAATCACATCGCTGCTGCCTGCAGCCACCTGACCGATAAGGCCGCCTGCAGGGCCGCTTGCGCTGACAGCCATTGATGCTGCTGAATTTGTTATGTCAGTCTGTCCTTTAACCTGACCGATAAGACCGCCTGCTGCGTATCCGCTTCCGGTCGATTGAACAGTGGCTGTGCTTAAGCTTCCCTTTGCCGGAACTGCAAGCACTGTATCAACCGTGAGTTTTGCAGAGCCTGCCACTTCTCCGGCAAGCGCACCTGCGTTGCCTGCTGCCGTAACGGTAAAGTTGTTCAGTTTCACATTTGAAACTGTCAGCTGGCTGTCAACATATCTGAAAAGACCTGCGTTGCCGGCTCCCACCGTTGACATGTCTGCTCCGGCCGGATCGATCACAAGACCTGAAATGGTGTAATCATTTCCGTTGAAGCTTGTAAGATTACTGTTCCAGATTCCGTAGAAGCTTTCTTCTGAAGATGCGCTTCCGGTTTTATTGTAGATTTCCGGATACTTTTCAGCGCTCCATGCAATATGCTCGTTCATGACAGCCTTCGCAACCCCGCTGCCTGCACCTGAAACCGCCGGGTCAAGGTTCTGAAGCTGCCTTACGTATGCGCCGATATATGCCGTATCCATTGAAGCCGGATTGTAGCTTGAGCTGTAATCCTTAGGATTTGCAAAGAGGCTGTTGTCTGTATGTGCCTGAGCCTTTTCAAAACGCTCAGCCTCAATTGTGTTTCCGCCAAGCGCACGGACAGTAATATTTTCTCCTGCCGTCATCTCCGGGAAGAGCTGGCAGAAATGCTGTCCGGCTGTGGTTATATCATCAAATGTGATCTCAAGGCTCTTCTTGTCTTCCGAAACCTTCATCTGAGGGTTGCCCGATGTGCTTTCTGCCCACGGGATGTTTTCCTCTGTGCCTGTGATGATTGCGGTCTCGATCTTTTCAACCTGAGTTCTGTCGTTTGAAAGTGTCAGCCTGAAAGCCTTTGTCTTTCCTGAAGTTTCTCCGGTAACAGCCAGACATATGATGTTATCGCCTTCAGGAAGGCCGATCACATATTTTAATGTGTCTGCATTTACAAACTCTCCAAGAAGAGAATCGCCGTTGAATTCTGTCTGCCAGTCACCGTAGTGAACCTTTCCTGAAAGCTCAGGATATGTATAGTCTGAAAGACCCTGTTCCTTCAGGTTATATGCATTTGTTGCAGCTGCTTTTGCAAACTTGTCGCTGAGTCCGAGGGCTTCAACATTTGAAAGCTGGTCGCTTGTCTTTGAAACAGCGCCTGCCGCCCTTACCACCTCGCTGCCGGTAAGGCCTTCATCCAGGAAGAATACCGTGGTGAATGTGCTTGCCTTTCCGCCTGCAGGTGCATTTGTGGTTGCTATTGCCTTGCCTTTATTTGCTGTGCGCTCCAGGCCCTCTGTGTATGCAAATGCCATTGCAGTGTAGCTGTCTGAAATATCTGCATAGCCGTTCAGGAAGCCTGCTGCGGCGCCGCTTTCAGAGGAAAGGGCATATCCGACTGCATAGCTTGAAGTAATCTTTGTATCTGCAGCATCTGCGGCAGATATACCGATAAGACCTCCGGCATATGTTCCGGCAGCATAGCTGTCTGAATATGACGTGCCGATGGTTGTCTTTGTTCCTGCGGATGTCTGACCGATGAGACCGCCGGCATTTGTTCCGTCAATAACCGTTGCGGCAAAACTATCATTAATAAATACTTCGGCTCCGTTTGCCTCGCCAACAAAACCTCCGGCGTTCTTTCCGCTTATATGGGTCTCATCCCTGAGGTTTGTGAGGTAAACTCCGCTGCGCTCAATATTAAGTGTTCCGGTTACCTTTCCGGCAATTGCTCCGGCTGATGTATTGCTGCCGCCCGGAATTACTGTATTTGTAAGGATAATATCCGAAACCGTAAGCTCATCTTCAACCAGGCCGAAAAGACCGGCAACGTTTTCGCCGGCTGCGGATTTATCTGCTGTAGTCAGAGCATCAATAATGAAAGCCGCTGATGTGGCTGAATCGGTTCCGCCTGCAAAAGATGCGATGTTTTCATTTGTGATAGGGGTGAACGGACGGACTTTTTCGTCTGTACCCTTATATGTTTCTGCCCAGAGCTCGTTTTCAGAACCTGACGGTTCTTCCGGAAGAGCGAAGGTGATGGTCTTTGTCTGAACGGCACCCTTCACTGCATCAGAAACATGTGATGCCTCGTCAAGGTTCTGAAGGTGACGTCCGTAGCTTATATTCGCCGTACCTGCATTTTCACTTGCAAACAGGCCGTTGGTCTGGCGGATGACTGTTTTGTCGTCATAGCCTTCGCAATGGGCAGTAAGCTTTATCTGCATCTCTGTGCCGCAGCTGAAAGCATCGGCCTTTGCAGGAGCCCACGTCTGCAGGAGACTGTAGAACCTTGTTGAATCTGAATCGAGGCTGTCAAGGACAACATCTGCCTCGTAAAGGTTTCCGCTCCTTACGATGTTCATGGCTGATGAAGGAATTTCTATCTCCGTTCCGTCCGAATCAACGAGCACTGCCGTGAATGAAACATCATCCTTACTTGATGCATTGCATGTGCACATGAACTTTGCAGTCAGCTTTTCCTTGTTTTCAATAACTGCGGAAACGGTCATGTCTTCTCCCGAAGGAGCATCTATCTGTCCGCCTTCATAATAGCCCACATGAGCGTTTGTGCTGTCCAGACGGTTTGTCTTTTCCCTGTATGGATTATAGGCTGTTGTTCCGTACTTATTTGATGTGTACCAGTCAGGGTAACTGCTGTAATAAACGGAATATACGTTTCCTGTCTTTATGTCGTATTCAATTACCCAGTAGTTCTGCCAGAGGACATCGTCCACTGCTCCCACCGGAAGTATTGTTTTTCCTGCAACTGTATCTTTAAGGTCTGAAGTGATGTAATAAATATCCTCAGGTCTTGCTGACGCTGAGCCATAGTAATTAAACGGGCTGATCTTTGATTCGCATGAGACTGCCCCTGATGCTTCGCCGTAGTAATCCTCATTGCCGGCGTTCTTGAACTTTGTCAGCTGGTTCTGGGCTGCCTGGAAAATTATCTCAGCATTACTGTCAAGCTCCTTCTGACGCATGTTCTTCTGTATCTGTATTACGGCTACTATTGCCACTGCCATAAGGATAATCACGATGGCAATGACAATGAGAACCTCTGCCAGCGTGTAACCCGCTTTGGAGCGGCGTTTATTCAACTTCAGACTGTTTAAAAATTTCATTCTTTTTTCCCTTATTTTTTGTAGTTAAAGTACCACAATAAAGCTATTTAAAAATAGGTGGCAAAAAACGGCACTTAAAAAGTACCTTTTTCAAAACCTTCTCATAGCTATGTAGATTTTATCATAGTAAAAACAGTATTTACAAGAAAAAATCCCTCGCTTTTTGGCTATATTTTACCAAAACTTACGAGGGTTTTTTGTTAAAAATATATGAACTTTTGAGTACTATTTTGTGTACTGCGAAATCAAACCTCCGCCGCTTTTGCTGCAGGCTCTTTCGGATACTTTTTCCTGATGGAAACAAGGTAGACAATAAGCATCGGCATGAAAGAACAGAACCAGCCCACAGGATATCCGTAATAGATGAAGTTGATATTGTGTTCCACATAATTAAGCGTGAAGAACAGCCACAGCTGCCTTGCCGCAACCATTCCGCAGATTGAACATATCATGCTGGTGAAGGAATAACGGAATCCTCTCAGTATTCCACCGAAAAGTCCGTTAAGGCCCATGAATGCATAGAGCGGCATTATGACTCTCAGCATTCCGGTTCCCACTTCAACAACTGTTGCATCCTGACTGAATATGCGGACAAGATCAGGTGCAAAGAAATACGTCGGTGTGCACAGAGCCACCACGATAACCATCGACATAAGCGTTGAAATGCCCACGCTCTTGTGTGCACGTGAATTCTTGCCGGCACCGAGGTTCTGTCCTACAAATGTTGTCATCGCAAGACCCAGTGTCATGCAAGGCATTCCGGCAAACTGGTCTATCCTCATCGCCGAGCCTATTCCTGCTATGGCAAGTGAATCAAATGTATTTACATAGCGCTGTACAAAAAGGTTTGAGATTCCGGTAAAGCAGCTCTGGATCCCGGCCGGAAGTCCAAGCCTCAGCGTTTCCTTTAATATCGGCCAGTCTATCATCAGATGGCTGAAGCGGAATCTGTACTCTTCGTCAAGCTTCATGGCTTTCCATGTGACAAGGATCATCGATATTCCCTGCGAGATGATGGTTGCTATTGCAACGCCCGCCACTCCCATTTTCAGTACTGCCACAAAGAGCAGGTCCAGGCCGATATTCAGAAGGCTTGAGAATACCAGGAAAATGAACGGGCTCTGCGAGTCTCCCACCGATCTGAGTATTGCCGCGCCGATGTTATATACTGATGTGAAAATAAGTCCTGCCATATATATGCGCAGGTATACCGTGGCCATTTCAAAAATCTCTGCAGGGCAGGTTGTGAGCCGGAGCAGTGCCGGTGTGAAAATTATGCCCAGCACTCCAAGCACGACACCCATGATGATTGCTGAAAACATTGTGGTGTGAACAGCGTCATGAAGTCTTTTATAATCTTTTGCCCCAAAAAATCTGGCAAGCATCGCTGATGAGCCCGCGCTCATTCCCGTAAAGAAGCCCGAAGCGATTATGGTAACCGAAAAGCTTGCGGAAACTGCTGCCAGTGCCTGGGCGCTCTCAAAGTTTCCGATTATTATGGAGTCTACGCTGTTATAAAGTGACTGGAATACCTGACCTGCCAGAAGCGGCAGTGCAAAGATCATAAGCCGGGAAAAAATGCCTCCTTTTGAGAGGTCCATTGTTTTTCCCTTATTCATAAAACCTGTTTTTGATAACATTTAAAGCACTCTTCCCTTAACTTCCAGCAGTCTGTCTTTTAAGCCTGAGTAGCGCTCGCTCTCCCTGATGTTTTCTATCATTTTCCTTACGGTATCATCCGAACCGACAACGCAAACACACTGACGAGCCCTCGTCACGGCGGTGTAGAGAATGTTTCGGTTCATCAACATTGAAGGTCCGCTAAGAAGCGGGAGAATGACTGCCGGATACTCGCTGCCCTGGGCCTTATGAATTGTGGTCGCATAGGCCAGCGTTAATTCTTCTAGTTGCTCAAAATTATACACCACGTGCTTTCCGTCGTCAAAGATTACCTGCATCATCTGGGCTGCTTCATTTATCCGGCTGATCACTCCTATATCTCCGTTGAATATGCCTTTTCCCCGGTCATATACAAAGCCGGAAGGCGTCTCCAGCTCCCAGTCCAGATTATAATTATTCTTTATGTGCATAACCTTATCGCCTTCGCGCAGGGTCATATCCCTGACGGAGATTTCTGCTTTATCACGGGCTGCAGGGTTAAGGCTTTCCTGCAGAAAACGGTTGAGTTTTTCAACTCCCAGGTTTCCTTTCTTTACAGGGGAGAGCACCTGTATATCCGTCATGCCGGCGTGAACATATCCCGGAAGCTTATCTCTTATCAATGTCAGAATGCTTCCCAAAATTATCCCCGGATTTGTTCTCTTGATAAATATGAAGTCCTTGCTGTCCGGTCTCAGCTCAATCTGCTCGCCCTTGTTTATCTTGTGGGCATTAACGATGATATCGCTCTTTTCCGCCTGGCGGAATATCCTGTTAAGGCGGACAGTTTCAAAGCAGCCTGAGTCAATAATATCCCTGAGGACATTTCCTGCGCCCACTGAAGGCAGCTGGTCAACATCGCCGACCAGTATCAGGCGGGTACCCGGCGTGATGGCTTTCAGCAGGGCAGCCATAAGGAAAATATCCACCATGGAGACTTCGTCTATTATTATCACATCTGCCTCAAGAGGGCAGTCCTCGTTTCTGTCAAACCGCGCGCCGGCTGATGTATCTTCTATCTCGCCTGAAAGTTCAAGCATCCTGTGGATGGTCTTTGCCTCAATTCCTCCGCAGGCCTCCGTCATTCTTTTTGCTGCGCGGCCTGTAGGCGCCGCAAGGATTATCTCTTTGAAATCCTGTTCAAAGTATCTGATTATCGCATTTATTGTCGTGGTCTTTCCCGTGCCCGGTCCGCCGGTCATAACCAGCACGCCGCTGTTTGCCGCCTTTGCCACGGCTTCCCTCTGAAGCTCATCAAGCTCGATAGAAAGTTCCGACTCAACGCGGCTTATCTTTTTGTCAATTTCTTCTTTGTCAGTGCGGCTCTTAAGGTTCAGTTTATGAAGATGAGCCGCAATATTCAGTTCCGTGTAATAGTATGCCGTATAGTAAACCTGACGTTCTTCACCGGCTCCTTTAAGCATCAGCTGGCCGTCAATAGCGAGGTCCATCACGCAGCGCTCAATCTCGCCCTCTTCAATATCACAAATTCCCTCCACTGTGGCAGGCCTCAGTGTTTCAAAGACGCGTTTTTTCAGCTCTGCATCAGGCAGATAAACATGTCCGTCGCCCGCTGCCTGCATCAGCACATGTATTATGCAGCTTTTTATCCTGTATTCAGAATTCGGTGATATTCCGGCGTTGTATGCTATTTCATCCGCTTTTCTGAAACCTATCCCCGTAATATCATCTGCCAGCTTATACGGATTTTCGCGGATGATATCATAGACAGCTTCTTCATAGCGGCTGTAGATCTTTACGGCCAGTGCGTTTGAAATACCATAGTTTCCCAGAAAGATAAGAGCATTCCTCAGATCTTTCTTTTCCTCCTGCATGGCGCAGATTTCCTGAGCCTTCCTGAGTGAGATGCCTTTTATCTCAGCCAGTCTTTCCGGCTCCTCGTCGATTATCCGCAGAGAGTCCTCGCCAAACCTTTCAACGATCCTGTGCGCCGTTACCTGGCCTATGCCTTTTACCGCACCTGAAGCCAGAAACCGTTCTATGGCTTCCTTTCCCTGAGGCACTATGCTTTTGTATGATGAGACTCTGAACTGTTCACCGTATGACGGGTGAAATGTGAACTCGCCCGAAAGCTCCAGATATCCGCCTTCGTCAAGAAAACTAAAAACGCCTACACAGACTGTTTCGCACCCGTTTTCTTCCAGATTCAGCACAGTGTAGCCGTTTTCTTCGTTTCTGTATATTATCTTTTCGACGTAGCCTTTTATTGTTTCCAACTTGGTTAGCTAGCTTCTTACATCCGTTCCCAGATATTCAATAAACAGACCTGTTCCTATGGCAACCGCAAGCATAGGATCTTCGGCTGTCATGGCATTAATGCCGATACGGTCTTCTATCATTTCCTCAAGTCCTCTGAGGAGGCATCCGCCGCCTGTCATCACAATTCCTCTGTCCGCAATATCTGCAGCCAGCTCAGGCGGTGTATTTTCAAGAACTTCATGGATGGCATCAACTATCTGGGCAACTGACTCATGAAGAGCTTCTTCAGTTTCGGAAGATGTTACCGTTACTTTTCTCGGAAGTCCTGAAACCAGGTTACGACCGCGCACGTCCATGGTCATCTCTTCGCCTGTAGGGAAGCATGTGCCTATCTCTATCTTAATCTCTTCTGCTGTTCTTTCACCGATAAGAAGGTTGTGTTTCTTCCTCATATAACGGACGATGGCTTCATCAAAATCATCGCCGGCAATCTTTACAGATGTACTAGCAACAACACCGCCTAATGAAATTACGGCAATGTCTGTTGTGCCGCCGCCGATATCAACTATCATGTTTCCGCATGGTTTTGTGATATCAACACCTGCCCCGATAGCAGCTGCAATAGGCTCTTCAATAACAGCAACTTCTCTTGCTCCTGCCTGATATGCAGCATCCTCAACTGCCTTCTTCTCAACTTCTGAAACACGGCTCGGAACACAGACACTTATCCTCGGCTTACAGAAAGTTCTCCTTCCTATTGCCTTCTGGATGAAGTGCTTAAGCATTTTTTCTGTAACTGTATAATCGGATATAACGCCCTGTCTTAAAGGACGGATAGCAACAATATTTCCAGGAGTTCTGCCAAGCATCAGGCGGGCTTCCTCGCCGATTGCCACGATCTTTTTAGAATCTCTGTCAAACGCTACAACCGAAGGCTCTTTTAAAACAACGCCCTTACCGGATATGTAAACGAGCACGCTGGCTGTCCCTAAATCAACACCAATATCTGCGTTTGCCATTGTATCCCCTTTCGTCTCATCTAAACCTGTCAAGTTATTGTATATGAAAGATAAATTTTTTTCAACGGTACTGGTTTGATTTTTCTGTGATTTTTATGGATGCCTTCAGTACAGGATTTTGAAACCTGACATTGAAAAATACTCCTGCAATCGCAACAGATATCACTTTTTCTCTCTGTTATGAAATTATCAAACATTGACGGCCTGATATCAGAAAACAGCTCTAACATAAATAGCATCTGTATTAGAGAACCGCTCTTACATAGCATATGCTGATGTAAGAGAATTTTCTCACTTTTCATCAATTTTCTTCATGTATTTTCAAAAATAAGCCTGAATTCTCTTACATTGACGGTATCTATGTAAGAGAACCACTCTAACATTGACTATGCTTATGTAAGAGAATTTGAAGTTATTTATAGGTTGCAGTTTAAGTAGCACTGCCTCGCCGTCTGTCAAGGGAAGCTGCGCCGCCTTACGGCATGCATTTATTCCACGGTCTGCTTAGGCAAAGCCTCTGAAGCCATGACTTAACGGCTGGCGCCGGCATGGCCCCACGGCCTCCAGCCTTGTGCCCAGGTTTGGTGGCAAGAATTCAAATTTTAGAAATTTCTTAGTCTTTATGTAGCCCCGCCTCGCTGCCTGTCAAGGGAAGCTGCGCCGCTTCGCGCCCTTGACCGGCAAAGATTTAGGCGAAGAAATTCATTCAGGTTTTAAGTAGCACCGCCTCGCTGCCCGTCAAGGGAAGCTCCGCCGCTTCGCGCCCTTGACCGGCACCTCGCCTGGTGCTGCCGGATGATCAACAGCAACTGAAAGTTGCTGTGCCACTAACGCGGCAAAGCGTCTATATTTCCCGTCATTCTTATCTCAAATGAACATCGGAGTTCCAGAAGAAATGCAGAACCCTGGTTTTCTAACGTTTTGACATCCTTTGGCGCTTTCGTCAGACGTTTTTCCTCTGGCGATTACCTTTATCGCAGATTTATCTTACGCTCTGCCTTTATTAGTGCAAATCGTCAGACATTAACATTGGTTTGGTCCTGCAGGTGCGGTTCTGCAGTGCCCAGGACCAAAGGGACGAAATGTTTGGTCCTGTGGGAGCGGTTCTACGGTGCCCAGGACCAAAGTGAAGTGGCGTTTGGTCCTGTGGGAGCGGTTCTGCGGTGCCTGGGACCAAAGTGAAGTGGCGTTTGGTCCTACAGGGGCAGTTCTGCAGCGCATAGGACCAAAGTGAAGTGGCGTTTGGTCCTACAGGGGCAGTTCTGCGGTGCATAGGACCAAAGTGTCGTAGGGTTTGGTCCTGCAGAAGCGGTTCTGCAGTGCCCAGGACCAAAGTGAAGTGGCGTTTGGTCCTGTGGGAGCGGTTCGGCGGTGCCTGGGACCAAAGTGAAGTGACGTTTGGTCCTGTGGGAGCGGTTCGGCGGTGCATAGGACCAAAGTGAAGTGGCGTTTGGTCCTCCAGGGGCGGTTCACCTATGAATAGAACCAAAGTTCTACATGGAAGGGGTAAAAATGTGGAATCGTGTAGAAGGAATGAAGCAGGAAGATGTAGGCGGCTAAAGAATATTCTACACGGCAAGGGTGAAATGAAGGTATCGTGTAGAAAAACAGCTGCCTAAAGATGACAGCAGCTGATGAAAGTTCTACACGAACAGGGTAAAAATGCGGAATCGTGTAGAAAAATAGGTGCCGGAAGATGACAGCGGTTGAAGAAAGTTCTACACGAAAGGCGTGAAAAAGCAGAATCGTGTAGAAAAAAAGATGCCGAAAGGTGACGATGGCGGATGAAAGTTCTTCATGAACAGGTCAAAAAGGCGGTATCGTGTAGAAACCTTGTATTTTGACGTTTACGTCACAGCAACTTTCAGTTGCTGTTGATCATCCTGTAGCACCGAACGAGGTGCCAGTCAAGGGCGCGAAGCGGCGGAGCCTCCCTTGACAGGCATCTCGTCAGGTGCTACATAAACCACAGATTGCCAAAATCATAGTGAATTCTCTTACATAGGCATATCCTGTGTTAGAGTGATTCTCTAACATAAACGGCCTCTATGTTAGAGAATTTCGGAGATTTTCAAGGATATGTGAAGAATAATGCCGAATACAAGTACAATTCTCTTACATGGACATACCCTGTGTTAGAGTGATTCTCTTACATAAGTGGTCTCAATGTTAGAGAATTTGTGCGATTTTCATAGATTTGTGAGGAAAAATGATGAGAAGACGGATAATTCTCTTACATGGACATACCCTGTGTTAGAGTGATTCTCTTACATGATGGTGTCCAATGTTAGAGAATTGTGTGATTTTAGGAAAGTTACGAGAAGGATTGACTGATGATGCTGCGGCAGATTGACCGCAGCGGCGTGTTTCTGTATAATTTATTGTTGTAATCTGTATTGCCGCCGGCAATCATCAACAGGAGGAATTTGTTTAATGCCTGCTTTAATGATAGGAGAT